>DASWUY010000336.1:0-12271 GCA_036401435.1 Acidobacteriaceae bacterium
CCAGGGCTGCGCAGGTGCGGGCCAACAACAGCGCCGTGGAACTGGAGCGTGCGCGGACCCGGGAAGCCGCCAACCAGGAGCGGATCGCCGAACTGGAAGCACGCGCAGCCGCGGCGGCCGCCGAGCGGGTGCAGTCGAGCGAGCAGCTGGACGCGCTCACGCTCGAGCGCGAACAGCATCGTGCCTTTCTGGCGACAGCCGCGAGCGAGGCAGCCCGCGCCCGGGAGACGGCGCACGCCAGCCAAGCGGCAGCACGAGAAGCGTCCGGTCTGGTGGCCGCGGCGGAGCAGCGCCTGGAGGCGGCGCGACGGCAGGCGATCGCACTGCTCTCGCAGAGCGCCCAGGCCCGCCATCAAACGACCCAGGCAGAGGAGACCCTGACCTCGCTGGAACGGGACGCTGAGCGACTGGCTGCGGAGTCTTTCTCGGCGCGACGCGACCTGGAGGCGCTGGGCGCCGAGCGCGGGCAGGTCTCCATGCGCTTCGAGTCGGTAACGGAAACGCTCAAACGTCTGGAGGCAGAGATCGCCTCTTTGCGCGGCACCGTGACTGCCAGGCGCACCGAAGAGATGGAGGCGCGGCGGAGAAGCGACCAGCTGCGGTCCGAGCGTGCTTCGCTGACCGGGCGCCGCAACTCGCTCGATGCCCTGCTGCGGGAGCACAGCTACTCCACCGATACGGTGCGAAAGCTCTTTCGCGCCAACTCGCTCGCCGGGGGCCTTAAGCCCGTAGGCACTCTGGCTGATTTCCTCGAGGTAGGCGAGCAGTATGAGAGCGTGGTCGACGAATTTCTGCGTGATGAGCTCAACTACATCGTCGTGAAGAGCTGGGATGCCGCCAACGAGGGCATGCGCCTGCTGAAGAGTGACGTGGATGGCCGAGCGACCTTCCTGGTGCACCCGGATGATTCGCAGGCGAAGTTCTCCTTCGTCGCCGGCGAAGGAACGCGCCAGCACGGGGACCGGCGTGGCGTCGTTCAGCTGAAGGACTGCATCCGCGTGCTGGATGGCTTTGGCAAGTCTCTCGAGGTCATCCTGCCCAAGCTGCGTGACGGCTTTGTGGCGCCGGACTCGGAGTCGGCGCGAACCCTCGCGCTTGAAAATCCCGACGCATTCTTCCTCTCGCCCAGCGGCGAATGTTTTCACAACGTCACCGTGACCGGCGGCAAACCGCGCGCCGAAGGACCGCTGGCTCTCAAGCGCGAGCTGCGCGAGGCCCAGACCCGCCTGGACGCGGTAGAGGCCGAGCTTGCTGCGGCTGAGAGTGCGGCCATGGCGCTCGGCCATCAATTGCAGGAGCTGACGCGCCAGATGGATGCGCGCGCTGAGGAGCGTCGCCACGCCGAGCGCGACAGTGCGGACCAGGGTGCTGCGCTGCGGCAGATGGACACCGAGGTGCAACGGCTGGAGCGGCGACTGGCGGAGTGGACGCTGCAGACAGAGCGCAACCGCACCCAGCGCCAGGAGAAAGCGGAGCTGATCGCGAGCAAGCGTGACGAGGCAGCCCGCCTGCACAGCCAGCAGGCGGCCGCCGAGGAGAGCGTTGCCGCCCTGCTGCAGGGGCTGGAGCAGGGGCGCGCCTCGCGGGAACAGGCGCAGCAGACCGCAGCCCAGGCCGCAGCCGAGCTGGCCGGCCTTGAAGAGCGCAGGCGGGGCGCCGAGCAGAACTTCGAGCGCTTCGATCGCATGTTCAGCGAGTTGGAGCGTCGCACTGCCCAGCTGGGGCAGCAGCTGGCCGCCGCTTCAGCGGAGCAGGCGCAGCGAGTCGCGGAGAATACGCGCCTGGCCGCGGTGCAGCTGGAACAACAGCAGTTGCGGGAGCAGGCGCAGTCCGAAACTACCGGGCTCGCCGCCCAGGCGCTGGTGCTGCGGACACGGCTGAGTGAGCTGGAGAGCCTGCTGCAAGCCCGGCGGACGGACAGCGAGCGGGAGCGCGAGATGCGAGGGCAGCGGGCCAGCCGGGCGGCGCGCCTGGCAGCTGACCTGGAGCACCTGGCTGCGACTGCCGTCAGCGATCTGGGGCTTGAGGCCGAGGCACTGCGAGCCGACCAGGCGCTGGTGCGGATGGAGGGTGAGGGACTGGCAGCGGAAGACCTCGCCTGCCGCGAGCTCAAAGGCAAGCTGGAGGCCATGGGGCCGGTGAACATGATGGCGCTGGACGAGTACCGCGAGACGGAACAGCGGCATACGTTTCTTGAAACTCAGCGCCGGGACCTGCTCGACTCGATTGAGAACACGCACTCCACCATTCGGGAGCTGGATGCGATCTCGCGGACCAAGTTTGACGAGGCGTTTGCAAGGATCAATGAGAACTTTGCGGTCACCTTTGCGCGGCTCTTTGGGGGCGGACAGGCCTTCATGCGTCTGACCGATGAAGAGAACTCGGTTGACTCGGGGATCGATATCGTCGCGCAGCCCCCCGGCAAGAAGCTGCAGAACGTCTTCCTGCTTTCCGGCGGCGAGAAGGCTTTGACCGCGCTCTCATTGCTCATGGGCATCTTCGTGTATCAGCCCTCGCCATTCTGCGTGCTCGACGAAGTGGATGCGCCGCTTGATGAAGCAAATGTAGGGCGTCTCGCCGAGATGCTGCGGTCCATGGCAGCCGACACGCAGTTCGTGATGGTGACGCACTCCAAGCGCATGATGAGCGCCGCCGACATGATGTACGGTGTCACCATGCAGGAGCCCGGCGTGTCCAAGCTGGTGAGCGTACGGCTGGGCGGGCAGGAGCGGGTGCAGGATCGGCGCGCGCTCGCCTAGCTCTTGGATGGAGAGAGCAGGTTCTCACCCGGCGCGAGGATCGCTGTCTGCTGCTCGCACTCTCTAGCTTCCGCCCGCAGAGACCTGTCGCTCGTTACTCGTTCGAGCGAGCAGGCTCCTTCTTTTCGTTTGCGATCTGTTCCATGAAGTCCTGCATCAGCTGGCGGAGCTTCGGCTGCAGCTCTGCCGATTGCTCCTGCACGATCAGCGACGATCTCGATAGCAGGGCGGGCGTCTTGTTCAGCATCGACTGGCCTATCGGCGACGTGTAGAAAGCCAAAATGCCATCCAGCTCCGCCACACTGTAGGTGTCGGCATAGAGGGTGATGTACTTCGGCTCCAGCTGCTGCCAGGAGAGCGATTCCTGCACCAGGGCTGTGACCTGCTTGGTTAGGCTATCAAGCTTGGCCTGGTCCGCAGGAGTGATCTGCTTCTCGTCAAAGAGGCCGCGGGACATCTGCTGGCTCTGCGCCAGGGTCTGATCCATCAGCTGGTTGAAGTTGTCTTCCAGGTGAGTCACGCGGAAAAGCTCTTCAACCTTTTCACGCTTGGCAGCATCCTGCGCCCCCGCCACGGTCGCGAAGAGGAGAATGAATACAGGGAGCGAAACCTTGCATCTTCTGAGCATGCGGTCATCCTTCTTCTTGCGCGTCGAGAGTCAAGGAAAGTGCGACGCCTGGTGGGTGGCGGCGCCGGGACCAGTGTACCGCGCGAAGCACGGAGACGTCCTCCCTGCTTTCAGCCGGAACATCCATGCGGGACACGATGTACGCCCGTGAGCTCTTTCAAGCACAATGATGAAGAAACGCCAGGCCGGGATAAATCCAGGCCTCCGGGAGAGAAGAGATAGATATGGATGCAGAGGCAGCAGTGACGCGGCAGCAACTTGCAGACGCGCTCAACGAGGATTTATCGCGCGAGTACCAGGCGATCATCGCCTACGTGAACTATTCGCAGGTGCTCAAGGGCGCCGCCTACATGAATATCGCGGACGAGCTTGCCGTGCACGCCAGGGAGGAACTGGACCATGCACTGCAGGTCGCGAACCACGTGGACTACCTGGGTGGCATGCCCTCGGTGGTCCCGAAGCTGGTCAAGACCTCGGAAGAGGCCGAGGACATGCTCCGGTTCGACCTCGAGAATGAGAAGGAGACGATCCGCAATTACCGCCGCCGTGTGAAGCAGGCAGATGCTCTTAACGAGTTTGCCATCGCGGAGAGCCTGCGCCGGATCCTGGTGGAGGAGCAGGATCACCTCAGCGCGCTTGCCACCGCCCTCGGGATCGATGCGCCTGATCCCGGCATCGCAGACTAGCACCCGCTCGCGCCCGGCGCACTTCCCGGTCTATGGCTTGGGGCCTGCCGCGCTGGGCGTGATGTGCTTCAGCAGGAACTCCTGGATGAGTGCGCTGATCGCCCCCGAGACGGTGCCAATGAGCGCATTGTCGATGGTTACGCCCGCGCCGTCGCGATCGCTCGCAGGGTAGTAGAGATTCGAGAACCCTGCGGCCGCCAGGTTTCCGAGCACACCGGAGTAGTTCGGCTGCCACTTGCCATTGTCGCCCCGCGCGATAAAGACGGTAGACATCGCATAGAGGGCGCGGGCGCGGATGCTGCCCGTTCCCTTGTAGAAGTAGCGCGGGTCCTGCCGCAGAACTGTGGGCAGGATGGCGCCCCCGATGAAGTTGCCGATGAAGTCGTCGGCATAGACGGCGCCATATCGCTTGCCATACCCCTGCGCCCCCTGGCCGTAGCCGGAGAAGGTATTGCGCGCCTGTTCAATGCCAGCCGCAACGCCTGACCCTATAAACGAAAACGGGTCGATCGAAGAGCGCCAGGCCAGCCGAAACTTCTGCCCCGGGGTGAGTGGAGCGGCGTGCCAGACATAGCTGGTGTAGAAGTTGGGTACGATGCCGAGGACGCGCTGCTTCTCCTCCACCTTCACCTGCGCCTCGGCCAACTCGTATTGCGAGAAGACCACCTTGACCTCGGTGGTGGCGGAAGCCACCTGGAGCACGATATGAGGCAGATAGAGGTCGGCGGCCGGCCGCATGGGGATGCTGGTCTCGGTCCAGCCTGCAAAGCCGGCAGCGGTGATCGTGACCTCGTAGGTGCCCACCTCCACTGCCGGGAAGCTGAAGAAACCTGTTCCGTCTGAGAGCGTGGTTCGCTTGCTGCCCGAAAGCGTGTTTGCGAGGGTGACGGTGGCGCCTGCAAGCACGTCGCCGGCGATGTCCATCGCCGTGCCGCTCATCGTTCCGCTCATGTTGGTGCCCGAAGCGCCGCCCGCGGGACCAGGGCCAGGGACCGGGGCTGCCTCCGTGCCGTTGAGGCCGGCGGCAAGCCCGCCCGGCACAGCGTGCGAGGGCTCTGCCAGCGTCACCAGGGTTGGCGGTGCTTCTGCGGAGGGCGAAGCCGGCATAGGCGCGTCGGGAAGCTCCAATGCGGAGAGGACCGCAGGAGCGACCTGCGCCATCCCGATCGCTGGAACCGAGAGCAAGGCGAGCGCGAGCAGCGGAGAAGCCGGCGCCAGGGCGCGGCCGCGCGGCAAAGCACGCCCCCGGCAGCCGATAGGTGAACCTGGGGAAAGCCCCGCCATCAACTCGCTCTCGCCGCAGCCCGCAGAAACGTCTCGCGGCCGCGGGTCACTCTCCTCTTCGCAGGACAGAGGCTCTTCCCATAAAAGAGGCAAGCGGGGCTATCGCGTTGACCGGAGCAAGAAGGCTTGGCTGGTCTGGTCATGGCACCTGTAAGACGAAGTGAACCACGAAGAAGCTGCGTCCGGACGAAAATGCAGCGGTGTGGGTACCCAGGTGCTCCCATGGCATGCGAAAAGAGCCCGCCTGTTCGGGCGGGCTCCTTCAGAGTAGGTTATGCTCCGGCGTGTTCGAGAACGTCCTCCCGTACCAGTTCGTCGGTGCGCTGCTCTTCAGTCGACTTCGGCAGCGCGATGGCGAGTACGTCTTCAATGCGCTTGACGTAGTGCACCGTGACGCCCTCTACCTGGTTCGGCATCAGGTCTTCTTCCACCTGTTGGCGAACGTCCGCCGGCAGGATGACCTGCTGCACGCCGGAGCGCTTGGCAGCGAGGAACTTCTCCTTGATGCCGCCCACCGGCAGCACATTGCCGGAGAGCGTAATCTCGCCCGTCATGGCGATCAGCGGATGCACCGGCTTGTCCGTAAGCAGCGATACCAGCGCGGTAGCCATCGTCACCCCGGCCGAGGGTCCATCCTTGGGAATAGCGCCCGCCGGCACGTGGATGTGGATGTCGATATCCTTGGTGAAGTCCTCCGCAAGTCCGAGCGAAGCGGCGTTCGAGCGCACCCAGGTGAGCGCCGCCTGCATCGACTCCTGCATCACCTGGCCGATCTGCCCGGTCATGGTAAAGCCACCCTTGCCCTTCATCCGGTTGGCTTCGATAAACAGCACGTCGCCACCCGAGGGCGTCCAGGCCAGGCCCACTGCGACGCCCGGTCTGGTCGTGCGCTCGGCAAGCTCGGTATCCACGCGAACCTTGATGCCGCCGAGGAACTCGAGCACCACGGCGTTGGTCACCAGAAGCTTGTCCGTTGACCCTTCGGCGAGCCGGCGAGCCTGCTTGCGACAGACCGTGCCGATCAGCTGCTCCAGGCGGCGCACCCCGGCCTCCCGGGTATAGTGGCGCACGATAAAGCCGATCGATTCCTCGGTGAACTCGATCTGCTCCTCGGTCAGGCCGTTCTCCTTGATCTGCCGCGGCACCAGGTAGCGGTTGGCGATGTGGCGCTTGTCTTCCTCCGCATAGCCGGCCAGTTCGATGATCTCCATGCGGTCCCGCAGCGGCTCGGGGATCGTGTCGAGCTGGTTCGCCGTGCAGATAAAGAGCACCTTCGACAAGTCAAACGGCTGATCGAGATAGTTGTCGCGGAAGGTCGAGTTCTGTTCCGGATCAAGCGTCTCAAGCAGCGCCGAAGACGGATCCCCGCGGAAGTCACGGCCAAGCTTGTCAATCTCGTCCAGCAGCAGGACAGGATCGTTGGTGCCGGCGCGACGAATGTTCTGGATGATCTGCCCGGGCAGCGCCCCGATGTAGGTGCGCCGATGTCCGCGGATCTCCGCTTCATCATGCATGCCGCCCAGCGACATGCGCTGGAACTTGCGACCGAGCGATCGTGCAATCGAGCGGCCGAGCGAGGTCTTGCCCACGCCCGGAGGGCCTACGAAGCACAGGATCGGTCCCTTCATGTCCGGCTTTAACCGGCGCACGGAAAGGTAGTCCAGAATGCGGTCCTTGATCTTCTTCAGGTCGTAGTGATCCTCATCAAGGATCTCCTTCGCCTTCGGAATATCGACCTCTGTCCCTGAAGAGATGGACCATGGAAGTACAGCCAGCCACTCAATGTAATTGCGGGTCAGCGAGTAGTCAGCCGCCATGGGCGACATGCGCGCCAGGCGGTTAAGCTCCTTAAGTGCTTCCTTCTTGGTGTCAGGCGGCATGTTTGCCGCTTCCAGCTTGGTGCGCAGTTCATCGATGTCGCGCTGGCCCTCGTCCTGTTCCCCCAGCTCCTTCTGAATGGCCTTCAGCTGCTCGCGAAGATAATAATCGCGCTGCGACTGCTGCACCGAGTCCTGCACTTCAGACTGGATCTTGTTGCGCAGCTGCTGGACTTCTGCTTCCTTCGCCAGGTGACGGTTGATGCGTTCCAGCCGCTTCTGCACATCGGCCGTCTCGAGCAACTCCTGCTTGTCGCTGGTCGCCAGAAAGGGGAGGGATGAGGCCACAAAGTCGGCCAGGCGGCCCGGATCCTCGATCTGAGCAGCAATGGTCTGCAGCTCGTCCGACAGGGTTGGCGAGGCGGCAACGATCTGCTGGAAATCCGAGAGGATGTTCCGCAGAAGCGCCTCGGTCTCGGGGCTGGCGAGCGCCTGGGGCTCTTCGACCGCCTCCACCTGGGCCGTCATGAACGGCTCGATCTGGTTGAACTCGCCCAGCTTGACCCGCTGTGCGCCCTCGGTAAAGACAAACAGGCTCTGGTTCGGCATCTTGACCACCTTGTGAACGGTGGCGATGGTGCCGTAGGCATGCAGATCGCTGGGCTGCGGGCTGTCAAGACGCGCGTCCCGCTGCGCGACCACGACAATGGTCTTCTGCTCGCCGAGAGACTGGATCAGGTGTATCGAGCTCTCGCGGCCCACCGTAAGAGGCAGCACGGCGTGGGGAAATAGCACGGTATCGCGAACTGGCAGCACCGGGAGGGATCGGCCTGTGGAGTGATCCTCACGACCTTCTGGGCTGCTGGGATGGATAATACTTAAGAAATCGCTTGGCATTTGAGTGTTCCCTTATCAGGTTTCACTACATTAGACTCATCACATTCCAAAAAGGTTCAACCCTGCAGCGCCCTTGTCACCGTGCCCGCCTAGCCAGACCTTACCTTCTATCGGCAACCCCTGCCCACCGGATTGAAGCGCAACCGACGGAAAGGTCACGAAAGTACCTCCGGCCCCGCACATCAGCCAGAGACGGGTAGCGGGGGCGCAGCCGGGTACCGCCCCAGCTCCTTGATCATGGAGCAGTGAGGCGCCAGGCGGCGCACTGCGGCTTCTGCCCTGCTCGGCTCCTGGAGCTCATAGTCAGCGTAGAAGATGTACTGCCAGGGGCTTCCCGGCACAGGCCGCGATTCGATGCGGGTCAGGTTGATCTGCTCGTCGGCAAAGACCTGGAGCGCGTCGACGAGGGACCCGCACCGGTTCTCTACCATGAAACAGAGGCTGACCTTGCCGCGCTGCTCTTCATCGGGCGAGGGGATTGCGCTGGCCTGATCAGGAGTGCCAGCCCGCAGCAAAAAGAAGCGGGTGTAGTTCTCCGGATTGTCCTCGATGCCCTCGGCCAGCAAGCGGCCCCCAAAGCGGAGCGCAGCCTGGCGACTGGCAATGGCGCCCCATTTTTTCGACTCCGGTCGTCCATCCAGGGAGAGGATATGCTTCACGCTGCCCGCCGTGTCATAGAAGGAGGCGGGCTGCAGATGGGGATGCTGGCGAAAGAAGCCGCGACACTGGGCCAGGGCGATCGGATGCGAGAAGACGGTGCACAGCGCGTCCAGCGTTGCACCCTCGGCAGCAATGAGGTTGTGGCGTATGCGCAGCAGCTGCTCACGCTCAATATGCACGGGGTGAGCGAGCAGCAGGTCATAGTGCTCAAGGACAGAGCCTGCTAGCGAGTTTTCAATCGGGATGACGGCGGCATCCACGGCGCCCGCCACCAGCTGCTCGAAGACCTCAGCCGAGAGAGCGCAAGGGACCAGGTCGGCGTCGGGAGCGAGAGCCAGCGCGGCCTCGTGGCTGAAGGAGCCGGTCTCGCCCTGGATGGCGACGCGCATCAGCCTCTCAGGTTTGCGGGCATTCCGGTGAGGCGGTGCGGAGAGCATAGAAGGCTCCGAAAGTGGTCTGCGGTGCCAGCCACCATCATGGCATGAACATCCCCCCGGGTAGACCACGCGCCGGCATGAGCGGTCTCGCTGCTGCCTCACGGGGCTATGTGCCCGAAGGCACCAAGGATAAAGTTTTCCATACGACGCAACCGAAAGCCTGGGGAGGGCACATGTCTGACCGTAGAAACTTCATGCCTGTGTAGGAGATCGACACCATGTTGTGGACCATTTTCGTGATTTTGCTCGTGCTCTGGCTGGTGGGGTTGGTGAGCTTCCATGCAATCGGCGCTTACATTCACATCCTGCTGGTTCTTGCCGTGGTTGTCCTGCTGATCCAGCTGATTACCGGCCGCCGATCTGCCCTGTAGCGCCAGGCTCCTTTTCAACAACGAGGGCCACCCTCGCGGGTGTTCCCTCGTCTCCCCTCCATGAATGTTCAGCACCAGTAAGCCTGAGCGCCAGGGTCCGCAGTCCGCAGATCAGGTCAGCGGTGTGGCCGCCAAGGCGCTGGATCCTTCCCCTCCCTGCCCCGGTTCCTCATCCCCGTCACCTTGAACTCGGTCTAGCCATCCGCTAGGATCAGGACAGGGGATTGTCCCGGACCCGGACACTACGCCGTCCTGGTCTGCGCACTCCCGTGTTGTAGCCGTCTTCCCGCGTCCGACTCGAGCCATCCTCGAGCGAGACCAGCCCGGCAGTGATACGACAGTTCTGTCTACACAGTGACTGTCCAGTGAGTGTTCTGTGCCGTGGCAACCAGGAAGTCTGAGCTGGGTGCCCGTCGCGGGCACCGATTCAGGCCAGAGAGCATCAGCTCGTTCCACCCGAGCCTGAGGCAACTGACCCTGTAGTCTCGCCTTGAACCAAGCGCATGCCGTGATGTGCCCGGAGGAACCAGGAGATGGGATCGCAACGGCTACTGGAACGAGCGCACCTGCCACGCGAAAGAGGGAGCATGCATGCTGATTGATGTGCTCCAGGCGGAGCCACCCGTAGACCTGCGTGCCGATGTGCTGGTGATCGGTGCCGGAGCCGTGGGTCTGTCGATGGCCGTGGACCTGGTGAGGCGCGGGGCAGAGGTGACCCTGCTCGAAGCTGGCCCGCCAGACGTCGAAAAGGCCTCGCAGGAGTTCTTCGAGTCCGCCCGCTGGTACGGCTATCCGCTGGAAGGACTGCATGTAGGCAGGCGCAGAGCGCTTGGAGGCACGACCACAGCGTGGCCCGGCCAACTGGTTCCTTTTGACCCGGTCGTCTTCGAGCAACGCCCCTGGGTTGAGGAGGTGGGTTGGCCCATCGATCGCTGCACCCTTGACCCGTTTTATGCGCGCGCCTTTGACCTCCTGGGCCTCGAGCAGCGGATGTCCGATGACGCCGTCTGGGGTGCGCTGAAGACAAGGCTGCCCGATCTCGGCAACGATCTTGATGTCTTCCTGACCCGCTGGACCCCTGAGCCGAACTTCGCGGTTCTGTTCAAGGACGAGATCGCCCGCCACCCCAAGCTGCACGTCCTGGTAAACGCGACGGCCACCGGCCTCTTGATGGCAGGCGACCAGAAGACCGTGGAGGGCGTGACGATACGCCGCGCCGATGGCACCACGCACACCCTGCGCGCACGTAGCGTAGTGCTCGCCAACGGCACCGTCGAGATTGCGCGGCTGCTCTCCGTGCCTCTCAGCTCCGGAGAGCGAGCTCCCTGGTCTGCGAACCCGTGGCTGGGACGCGGCTTTACCGATCACGTGGATGCCTACGCCGGCACGGTGACGCCTATCGATCGTGCCCGCTTTCACGACATCTTCGACAACATCATGCTTCGCGGGCTGAAGTACACGCCCAAGATCAAGCTCTCTGAAGAGGCGCAGCGGCGGGATGAGCTTCTGGGGATCGCTGTGCAGTTCCTCTTCAACTCCCAGCACAAGGACCACCTGGACAAACTGAAGGTGCCGGTAAAGGCGCTGCTGCACGGCCACATCGATAGACGAGTGCTGACCATCCCCGGCCTGATGCTGCCTGTGGCGCGCCTGGCCTTGCCGATGCTGGCCCGGTACCTGCTGCACAAGAGAACCTACAACCTGGCCGACCAGGGGATCCAGCTGCGGCTTACCTCGGAACAGAAGCCGCTGCGGGAAAGCTGCCTGATGCTGCGCCCGGAGCGCGATGCGCTGGGCATGCCCCTGATCGACCTCTCCTGGCAGATCGACGGCACTGGACAGCTGGAGACGATGGCCCGCTTCTGCGAGATGGTTCGGGATTACTTCGACCGGGAGAAGCTGGCGCGCCTGGATTTGAATCCCCTCCTCCTGGCCCGGGACCCGGCTTTCCTCGCAGAGATTGACGACGGGAACCACCAGATGGGAATGGCACGCATGGCGGCAACAGAGGAAGACGGCGTGGTGGACGCGAACCTGCGTGTCTACGGCTCAGAGAACCTTTACGTCGCTGGCGCCGCAACGTTCCCGACCACGGGCTTCGCTAACCCCACGATGACCGGCATCACCCTGGGTCTGCGGCTGGCCGAGCACCTTACCGGGCAGCTGGCGTGATGCCGCAGCTGCCTGGCTGCGGGCACTCCACCACGGCGCTCGGTTTCGGCTGTTCCTCGCTCTCCGGTGGCACCAGCCGCGGCCACAGCATCCGGCTGGTGCACGCAGCGCACGATGCCGGCATCCGCCACTTCGATGTCGCGCGATCCTACGGCATGGGCACGGCCGAAGATGTGCTTGGTCAGGCGCTGAAGGGCCGCCGCCAAGGCGTGACACTCGCCACCAAGGTAGGGATCGATCGACCGCGGCATGCGTGGGCCATCATGACGGCGCGCAGCCTGGCCGCGCCCCTGCGCAGGCTAGTGCCGGCACTCACGCGGTCCGTCGGCGCGTCGGCCTACACCGGGCTCAAGGTGCATACACGCTTTGAGCCGCAGTTTGTCGAGGCCTCTGTCACCGACAGCCTGCGCCGGCTTCGTACCGACTACGTCGACCTGCTGCTGCTGCATGAGGTCAGCGCGGAACAGGTCAATGACACGCTCCTCTCCTGCCTTGACGCGCTGCGGCGCCGCGGCCTGGTTCGCGCGCTGGGCACCGGAACGTCCTACGAAAACACCGTC
>DASWUY010000337.1:0-2504 GCA_036401435.1 Acidobacteriaceae bacterium
ATCAAGCGATGCCAGGTTCAGGTCCTGCGAGGCGCGTACAAAAGCGCCCGGGCGCCCCCGCACCGCATTCTTGAGCGTCGAAAAGTCGCCATTGGTCTCCGGCGCCAGGAAGACCAGGGCTTGCTGCGCGTCGGGCGGCACGGTGATGTAAATGCCCTCGTCGAGGATCTTCCTGTCCCAGGTCTCGGCCCGGGTAAACCACTCCTCCGGCGGCGGGTTGGTGGACCCACGTAGAAATGCGGCCACCATCAGGTACCGCGCGCCTTGGTGGTCAGCCAGCACCGGGTGCAGCCACAGGCGATCGCCCACCGCGAGCGTCGGCACCTCGGCAATGGGCAGGGTTCTGCCCGCGCGCATCACCTTCACCTCCAGGGTCGGCCCCAGCAGGTCAAACTGGCCGGCTTGAGCCAGCAGCGGGGTGGCGCCACCAGCCAGAGTGCAGCTCGCGAACAGGAGCAGGAAGGTGCGGAGTCTTGAACGCATGCAGCTCCTTTACACTCCTATTCTCGACTCCCCGCCCGCTCGCAGCAAGCCCCGGAGGTACCGGTCCACCCGTCTGGCCGCGCTACCTTCGCAGTGGTGCAGGCGGATGCGAGCGCAGCCATGCCTGGCGTTTGGCCCCCTGGTTGACCAGAAACAGCAGCACAGCCACCAGCGGCAGCAGCAGGCCAAAGAGCAGCGTGGTGCGGCGGCGATGGTCCTGGTCCACCTGCAGCACGGTGCGAAACGACGCCACAGCCCCACCGCGCCTGCCTGCCCGGAGCAGCAGCCGGTAGCTTCCCGGCGTGCGCAGGAGGGGCGAGGCTCCGAGCAGCAGTGGGTTGCCCCCTGCGCGACGAGCCATCGGAAGCTCTAGCTCGCCTTGTTCGCCCGAGAGGCGGACCGTCGCCACCGCGTCCCCCAGCACCTCGCCCGTAGCCGCATCCTGCACCAGCAGCGTCAGGTCGGCCGGCCCTGTCACGAGCGGCGTGGGCGCGGTGAACAAGGTTACCGTGTACCCGCCGCTAGTAGCGTGGAGGGCAATGTGGCCGCCATCGGCCACTGCCGCCTGGGCAAAGGCCAGCGAGCAGAGCAGACCGACACGCGCCAGGAGCCTGGTGGGGAGCCTGGTGGGGAGCCTGCCGGGCTTGCCTCCCCGTCGCCTGCGAGCGGCCTCGGCCGGGTCCCTCATCCTGGCGGCACCCTCTGTCGTTTGCCTCACATGCCCATGATCCCACGCATCTGCATCGGCTCAAGCAGCACCCACACGCCGGCTGCGTAGAGCAGCAGCACCACGGTGGCCCACGGCGTCATGGCTGCCACGCTCTTGCCGAGGGGCGCTCGGAGGTCGGATCGGACGCCTGGGCTGGCCGCCGGCCGAACCATTCGCCAGCCGAGGTAGAGGGCAAAGAGCAGGCCCGCATCGAGCAGCCCCAGCTGGCACTGCAGCAGCGCATCCGGGCCGAGCAGGCTATGCTCGACCGCCCAGTCGGGGCTGCCAGCGCCATAGGGCACGTGCAGGTCCCGCGCAGCCTGCTGCAGAGCGGGCAGGATCGAGTTCCAGCCGGTCATGAGGTGGAAGCAAAGATGGGCGGCCCACATGCCCAGCCCGAGCGGCAGCAGCGCCAGGCTGGAGCGGCAGAGCTGGGCGCGGAGCGTGGTGTCCCCGGCACCGCGAACAGGAAGCAGCGCAGGCAGGGCAGAGCTGGGTGCGGCTATCGCGAAAGGCCCACGCATCAGCCATAGGGCGCCGGCGAGCGCCCCGAGCAGCACGCTTGGCGCCAGGGCAGCGAGGCCCAGCCCGGCTGCCCGACCCAGCCAGCCCGGCGGCGGCAGCAACCGGGAGAGCGCGTCCAGCGCGGAAGCCACGGGCACGACCATCACTGCCGCGCTCGCAAAGGCTGCCGCCACCACGATCAGCGACAGCAGTGCCAGGTCGGGCCGGCGGCTGTACCTGCCCACCGACGACCGCTGCGGGTCGTCTGCAGTGAGCGCAACCAGCTCCCGTCCAGGCGCCTGGACGAAGAGGCCGATGTTGTCATGCGGACAGGCCTTCACGCAGTCCATGCAGAGCGTGCAGTTCACGTTGCCGGACTTGAGGGGCATGAAGAGATCGAGCTCGCACCCGCGCTGGGTGGCGTTCCCGGCGATACAGTCGCGGGTGCTGCAGCTGCCGCAGGTAGCCTGCGAACGCGCCTTCAACTCCATGGGCGACACCAGCGAGGAGACGAAGTTGAACTGCCCTACGGGGCAGACATACTTGCAGAAGCTCGCGCCCCGAAAGACCGAGTCCATTGCAAAAGCGGTCACAAAATAGGCCGCGAGCAGCCAGGCAGTCCGTGCCGGCGAGTCCCACCACGCGAAGGCCTCATAGGCCCAGAAAAACAGCCCCAGCAGGGCTGCACTCAGCCACTTGCCGCGTAGCTGCCGCGGCCAGGGCAGACGGGCCAAGCTCAGTCGCATCGCCATCTTCTTGCCCAGCTCTCTCGGCAGCATGAACGGGCAGCTCATGCAGAACAGGTTGC
>DASWUY010000338.1:0-6500 GCA_036401435.1 Acidobacteriaceae bacterium
GATGGTAACCTCTCTGCTTCGGCGACCGGGGCGATTCCGAGGCCTCCTGTGGGGGGTAACCTATCCGCGTCGGCGACCGGCGCGATTCCGCGGCCTCCTGTGGGTGGGAACTTGACGGCGTCTGCTACGGGCGCGATTCCGCGGCCTCCCGTGGGTGGGAATCTGACAGCGTCTGCGACCGGGGCGATTCCGCGGCCGCCTGCGGGTGGGAACTTGAGCGCGTCTGCGACTGGGGCGATTCCGCGGCCGCCTGTAGGTGGTAACTTCTACCTCGTAGTCGCTTTCACAGCCGCTACGTAATCAAAAGCTTTGCCGTGAACAGGCAAAATAGCTCGTATAGTGCTGGAAGAATCTGCTCTCGTTGCAACACTTGAGGTCTCATGCAGCACGCGGTGCTCGACAAGCTCTTCTGGCTGGCTGACTCGGGTGCAGAGGTTGCCCTGCTGTTCGTGATCCTGCGCAAAGGACGCTGGAGAGAGTTCCCCGCATTCACTATCCTGACTGCCTTTCCGCTGCTCTCCAGCATGATCCTGCTGCCTATGCAGCTGCTGCACGCGGAGAGATGGTACGACTACGTCTACTGGGCTTATTCCGGCCTGAATGTGCTGATCCAATTCTTGGTAGTTGCGGAGCTGGCAAGGATCGTGCTCCGGCCTACGGGCACCTGGGTCCGCGACAGCCGTAGGCAATTCATCATTGGCGCCTTGGCAGGTTCCCTGGCTGCCTTCGCCTTCGCCTACCTGGTGGCGCCCCCTACCTCCGGTCCTCTCCTGGGGCTGGAACTGCGTGGAGAACTGTTCACCAGCCTGGTGACCTGCGAGCTGCTGATCTGTATTCTGCTGGCCTCGAATAAATTGGGACTGGCCTGGAAGAACCATGTCATGGCGATCAGCGTGGGGCTTACAGTCTGGGCGCTGCTGGCCATTGTGACCGATTCCATCCACAGCTACTATGGCCCTCGTCACTTCTACTGGGCGGCGGAATACTTCAAGGAATTGGCAGAATTGGGTGCCCTTGGTTACTGGAGTGTCCAGCTTTGGCACGAAGAACCGGCCCGCCAACCGATTTCTCCTGAGTTACTAAAATATATTGTTGCCCTTCACCATCGGGTGCACTACGATCTGGGGGAGGCTGGTCACTAAGCCTGGACGGTGCGAGAACATGCAGTCATCCCTGCCCTACATCCTGCTTGCCACCTTCGTCTGCGGCCTCGCAGCGACGGCCTATCGCTCCCAACGCCGTGCCATCAAGCTCAACAACCGCACCTGGGACCAACTCCTGAGCGAGTTGCAGTTTCTCGACTTCCGCGGTGTTTCGCTAGTGGCTTCCGATTACCTGAATCCGCGCAAAGGTCAGATTGATCTCGAACCCCAGGAGATCTGGGCGCTCTTAGGTGGTGACGAAGGTTTGCGCACGATGCGCGCCAACGCCGACCGCCTGATCGCGCTCGCCGCCTTTGCCCAACAGTGGAACCTGAACGAGGGCGTCATTGTGGCCGAACGCATGCGCCGCGATGGCATCCGTCTGCGCCGCGCGGTCCGGCGGATCCGCATGGGCATGTTCTCGCAGCTGATTACGGGCCGGCACTGGATCGAGGTGCCCTTCCAGCTCCAGGAAGCTGCCTCGGCTTACTACCTGATGCGCCAACGCCTGCTTGCGCTTTACGAGACCAGCCACATCGGTCTTCACCCCAGGCTCGCGCAGGCACTCTAAAGCCCCGGGGCCGCGCCGTCTCCCCCACGGCGGGCCCGGGGCTTTATGCTCGATGTTTCGTACACGCGCAGCGCCTGCTGTCTTCTCCCACCGATCCCGCGTATCCCTTTGCCGCTCCCGGTGTGTGCTCCGCACTCCTCGCGTGTGCTCCGCACTCCCTGCGTGTGCTCCGCAGACGCCCGCGCGCCTCGCTTTCCGCAATCGCGGTGCTCTACACTTCAGGCAGGCTCCTCTTTTTACCCACTTCACTCCCCAGGAGAACTCCCTACCGTGTCCCAGCGGACCTTCAGCATTTTAAAGCCGGACGCCGTGCGTAATGGCGACGCCGGCGCCATTCTCGCCGCGCTCGACAAAGCAGGCTTCAAGCTTATTGCGATCAAGAAGATCTCCATCTCGAAGACCCAGGCGGAGGGCTTTTACCACGTCCATGCTGCGCGGCCCTTCTTTGCTTCGCTGACCAGCTTCATGTCCTCGGGGCCGATTTTTCCCATGGTCCTCGAGAAGGACAATGCCATTGCCGACCTGCGCAAGCTGATGGGCGCCACCAACCCGGCAAGTGCGGAGGATGGCACTATCCGCAAGCAGTTTGCCTCCTCGATCGAGGAGAATGCCATCCACGGCTCGGATGCCGAGGAGACTGCGGCGTTTGAGATCGGGTACTTCTTTGCCGGCTTTGAGCTGGCCTAGGCGGCCAAAGCCCCGACCCGGGGCAAAGCAGCGGAGTCGGCGCTAGGTGAGCAGCGGCGACATGGCGCGCAGGTTGCGGTAGTCGGCTGCAAGCTCGGACAGGATCTCGCCGTCGAAATCCTCCTGCTCGACGAAAGCATGGCGGACGCCGGCTTTGGCGGCGGCGGCGAGGATGGGCCTGTAGTCAACGACACCCTGGCCGGCAACGGTCGAGATGCGCTGGTCGGGCGCCATACCGGCGGTTGCGGCCTTCAGGTCTTTGACATGCAGCATGGAGAAGCGCCGGGGGTGCTTCCTGAGGAGCTCGACGGGGTCCTGCCCTGAGGCGACTGCCCACCCGCAGTCCAGCTCGAGGGTCACGAGCGCGGGATCGGTCTCGGCCAGGAGCACGTCGTAGCCCATGCCCGCAGAGTCGCGGCGAAACTCCGCGGTGTGATTGTGGTACCCGAACTTCAGCCCCTGGGCCTGGCACAGCGCTCCGAGGCGATTGAACTGGCGCGCATTCCAGTGCCAGTCCTCGAGGGTCAAGGCGTGGAGGATGCCCTGCCACTCGCCGCCGGGGTAGGTGCGCAGCTTCTGCTCGTCAGGGCTGTAGGGAGCCGAACAGACGATGGACTCGAGACCGGCGTCACGCGCAAACCTCAGGGTTCCTGCCTCATCGCCGAGGAGCGCGTGGAGGGCGTAGTGGCCTGAGACGCATTGCAGGCCTGCCGCCTGCATGGCGGCCTTGACCTCTGCGGGCGTGTGGCCGTAGAAGCCTGCGGCTTCCACCTCTGTATAGCCGATCGCGGCTACGCGGGCCAGTGTCCCGGCGTAGTCCTTGGGCAGCAGCGCGCGCACGCTGTAGAGTTGGAGGCCAAGCTTCATGCCGGCTGCGGGTGCGCCCCAGATAGCAGGTGTCGACAGACCGACCGCTGCAGCAGCACCGGCCTGGAGAAAATCGCGCCGCGTCAGACCACTCGTCGAACGCCCCGTAGAACTCCGCGTCGAACGCCTCGTCGAACCCTGCATCTGTGCTCCCATGGGGACCGCTGTACTCCGGCGTCGCGACTTCATTCAAACACAGCGGCCCGACGGTGCATAAGAGCCGGGAAACTCCGAGCCCCGCAGACCCGGGCCGACATCCAACGGCTGGATAGATGCAGGCAAGGAGTGCGACATGGAGAAGGCAACATTCGGGGCGGGTTGTTTTTGGGGAGTGGAGGCGGAGTTTCAGCGCATACCGGGCGTGATTGAGACTGCCGTGGGATATGAGGGTGGAGCGCTGCCCAGTCCCACCTATCGCGATGTCTGTACGGACCGCACTGGCCACGCCGAGGTGGTCGAGCTGACCTTTGACCCGGCGGTGGTGAGCTTTGAGGCGCTAGCGCGACGCTTCTTTGAGCTGCATGATCCAACGCAGCTGAATCGGCAGGGCCCGGACTGGGGGTCGCAGTATCGCAGCGCGATCTTCTTCCATTCGGCTGAGCAGCAGGCTGTCGCGCAGACGCTGATCGACGAGCTTACGGCGGAGAAGCGCTATGCGCGTCCGATCGTGACCCAGGTCGTGCCGGCTGAAACCTTCTGGCGTGCGGAGGAGTACCACCAGCGGTATCTGGAAAAGCGCGGCGCGCTGAGCTGCCACATCTAGCTGCCGCTGGGGGACCGATTCAGAAGAGCGGGGTACCGTCCTGCGCATACTCGGAGCGCGTCTGCACCCGGGAGCGGAGATCCAGCTCCTCCTGCATGAGTTGCAGCCGCTTTTCATAGAGGTCCCGGTCGGCCACGGGGGTGAGGCGGTCGCCGAGCAGCTGCTCGAGCCTGCGGGTGCGCGCCTCCAGCTGGCTGCGGGAGTAGAGCTGGATGCGGTCGATCTCGCGTCCTCTCTCCGCGACGTTCAGCTGCGCCATGGGGATGACGCCAGGGCGGACTTTCTCAGGCGCCTCGTCGCCGGCCAGGATGGAGCGCACGTTCTGTGCGATGAAGTCGAGGTTGGCGCGGATCTCGAGCTCGTTGCGGCACTCAGGAGCAGGCGCCTCAACGATCTGAAGCAGGATGACGCCGTCGGCCTGGAGGTGGGGGAAGCCCATGAGGATGCGGGACTGGATCTTGCCGACGAAGCGGAAGATGTTGGAGGAGATGTATTCGCCCTGCTCCTTGTCGGCGAGCAGCATGAGGCAGCCGCCCCGGCGCAGGAGGGAGCGCGTCTGCAGAAGGACGCCTGAGCCGACCGCGATGGCCTTCACCGGATCGTCGCACCACACTTCGACGCATCCATCGGCGTTGGGGTACTTGACGACGATGACGAGCTCGGCGCCCTGCTGCACTGCCTGGCGTACGACGGGGATGAACAGTTTGACGAAGGGCACATGGGCGGTACAGCAGACAAAGCCGCTGGTGCCGGCGGCGAGCTCTTCGAGGATCTCCATGCCCTCGACCCGCACCGGAATGGGAAAGCGCCTGCCACCCTCGGCGAGCACATCGAGGAAGCGGTGCAGCAGCCGCGCCTCGAGCGAAGGGTCGTTGAGGCCGGGACGCACGCGCCGCATGACCCATGCCATGAGCCTGCTGAAAAAAAGGGCATCCCAGTACCAGCGGCCTCGGGGGCGCATCCACGTCAGGGCGCGGGCTACCCCGTTTAACAACAGCCCTGTGCCCAGGATGCGGCCATGCACCAGTCTTCGTTTGATCGCAGACAAGGCCGCCTGGGACCACTCCCACGGGTAGTCCGCACGGAGGGGGTGGGCGTGTCCCCGGACGCGCTCCTGCGAGGTGTCGTCGGCTGCAGTCGGCAAAACTTGGCTAAGCCTCCATGACCACTCGCCTGCACTCTCGCCTTTCTCCGGTGCAGAGAGGAGGGTGCCTTGCAAACGACGGCTCCGCGGGTGGGACCGGTGCGGCCGACACCCTGGCAGAGACTCTCGCGTGTTGAGCTTGCAACCATCTTAACTTCGACGCTTCCACGTAGCCAATTATCAGCATACGATGCAAAACTTTAGATCAGGCCGCGAGCCCCTGCAAGCCGGGCTCGCGGCCCCGCCGGGGCCTACGCCGTGGCGGCGGCTGCACCTGTAGTGGCGGCTGCACCGGTGGTGCGGATGTTCAGGATGGAGACGACGATGTTGACCAGCCGCGCGACATAGGAGCTGTCGACCTTGACGCCGAGCGAGGTCAGCGTCTCGGTGACGGTCGGGCCGACCAGGCTGAGGACGTCGGCAAGCTTCTGCGCCCCGTTCTTCGACGATTCATTGCCAGCTGCCCACTTGGCTTCCACGGTCGCGACGGCGTTCTGGATCAGCGTGATGACGCCGGTGGCCCCGGCGATGCTGGCCGTCTCGGCGGGAAAGATGGCCTCGGCGAGGGTGGTTGCGGCAGGCAGATAGGTCTGCACGAGGGACAGGCCTTTGAGGCAGTCGCGGGCGATCGCCTCCATGATGGTGATGACCTTGTTGTTGTCGCCGGCGAGCTTCTGCTCAATCTGCTGCAGCAGGCCTTCGTGGACCGGGGCGGCGGCGGGAGTGCCGTTGATGTTTGCTTCTGCAATGCTCATGGATGCTGCCCCTCCGGGGGCTTGGAACGGCTGCACGGGGCAGAGATAGGAAAAGGCGCCTGATCGGCGCCTTTCTCTGTCTGCCCGTTGCTGTGTGGGAGTTCGGGAGGTTGCTTGGCCCTGCGTTGCGCGAGGGGCTTGCCAGGGCGGTACGCCGCCCTGCTACGTTCATTTTATCGAGGCGGGTGGTTAATACGTGCACCCGCGGGTCTTTCGCTTCGCTCAGGATGACCCGGGGGCGCGTTGGGGGAGGGCTGGGTTAGGCGGATGTTAGGGCAACCGCGGGTCCTTGGCTTCGCTCAGGATGACCAGTCACAGTGCTGGTTTGCCGGTCGAGTGGCATGGGATCGAGAAGGGAAGCGGAGGAGGATGGTGCGCCCGAGAAGATTCGAACTTCTGACCTAACGCTTCGGAGGCGTTCGCTCTATCCAGCTGAGCTACGGGCGCGCAAGTTAAGGATACAACAGGTGCTGCCTTCCCATAGTCACCGTTCTCTTGCCTGCTCGCTGTTCAGCCGAAGTTGCTCCATTACAGATTGAATGAGCTCTTTAGCCCCACCAACCTCACCCAG
>DASWUY010000339.1:0-4441 GCA_036401435.1 Acidobacteriaceae bacterium
ACCGTGGCCTTCGGCTTCGCGTAGACCCTTCTACCGGGAGCCGCTCCGTTCCCGCAGAAAAAACACCGCCGCGCCGCTCACCCCGATCGCCGCCGCAAAGAGCAGCTCCCTCCCGGCTCCCCTTCGCGACACCAGCAGGAACAGGAAGCCGGACAGCGCGACCACCGGTGGCAAAGGGTAGAGCCACATGCGAAACGGCCGATCCATCTCCGGACGCCGCCACCGCAGCACCATCACTCCCACCTGCTGCAGAACATACTGCAGCACGATCCGCACCGCGACCAGCGCCGCGATCACATGCGCCAGGTCGAAGAAGCAGAACAGCATCCCTGCCGCGCCCAGCGCCAGCAGCGAGATGTGAGGAAACCCATGCCGCGGATGAAGCCGCGCAAACACGCGAAAGTAGTTGCCGTCCACCGCCGCCGCGTACGGCGCGCGGGAGTAGGCAAGCAGCAGCGCTGCCACTGATGCAAACGCCGTCCACATGATAAAGACGCTGAGGGTCACCGCCGCCACATGCCCCCAGGTGCGCTCCATCAGCAGCGCAGCTGCCGCCCGCATCGTGCCCCCGGCATGCGGATCCGCCACCAGCTCCCGCCACGGCACCACCCCCAGCACCGCCACGTGCATGGCCAGGTACAGTGTCGCCACCAGCGCAATTGAGAGCAACACCGCGCGCGGAATCGTGCGCGCCGGGTCGCGCACCTCGGCGCCCAGGAAGCACACCGTGTAGTAGCCCCAGTAGTCGTAGGTAGCCACAAGCGTGGCCAGCCCCAGGCCCTCGAGAAACGCGCTGCCGGGAACCGCCCGCCCCGGTGCGAGAATCGGCGCCGTGAATCGTAACAACGATGGCTGCATATGCGTGAAGCCCGCGATGATCACCGCGCACACGGTGGCCAGCACGCCCACTGTCAGCACCCGCGCCGACCGGCTGATCGCCTCCACCCCGCGGTAGAGCAGCGCCACCACCAGCGCGCATACCGACGCAGCCAGCAGGCTGGTCCATGCCGGGAACCATGCAGCCGGCAGCGCACGCCCGTGCAGCCCCGGCCACAGGTACCCCGCGTACTGCGCAAGCCCAATGCACCCCGAGGCGATCGACAACGGTGCCGTGAAGCTCAACTGCCAGATGTAGAGAAAAGAAAGAAGTCGACCCGCGTCAAATCCCTCCGCGTCACCCTCAGGAGTCCTCCTGTAGATCTCGCGCAAAAAGGCGTACGACCCACCGGCGCGTGGCATGGCCGCACCCAGTTCCGCCCACACCAGGCCGTCGCAGATCGCAATCAGCCCTCCCAGCACCCAGCCCAGGATCGCCTGCGGTCCGCCCATCGCGCCCACCACCAGCGGCAACGTGATAAACGGCCCCACGCCGATCATGTTCATCACGTTGAGCGAAACACCACTCACAAGGCCGATGGTGCGCTTCAGTGCAGCAGGCTGGTCACCGTGGGGCATGGGTGCCGGGATTGTACACTCGAGGACATGCAGGAGTTGTTGGAAGAGGTAGAAGCGCAGCGCCGCGAGCGCCGCCAGGCAGAGTCAATTTCCCGTATCGAGAGCAAGCCGTCCGGCTGGCGTTCCCGACGTTCCCTCCGACTCTCCCCGCGCGCCACCGGTCTACTGCTCGCCCTCTCCGCCGCCATGCCGCTCTCAATGTCTGCTCAGGCAGTGCCCTGGGCCACCTCCCTCAAGCCGTCTGTCGATGCCGACCCGCTGCCTGAAGATCGAGGCGCCGCCGGCCTCGCCCAGACCCTGAACAAACTCCGCACCTGGGCCAGCCTCATGATGATCGTCGCCCACCCCGACGACGAAGACGGCGGCATGATGACGCTCGAGTCTCGCGGTGTCGGCGCCCGCACCGCACTCTTCACCCTCACCCGCGGCGAGGGCGGACAGAACGCCATGTCCGCCGATCAATATGACGCGCTCGGTCTCATCCGCACCAATGAGCTGCTGCGCGCCGATGCCTACTCCGGCACCGAGCAGTACTGGGGCCGCTTCGCCGACTACGGCTTCTCCAAGACCAAGGAAGAAGCGCTCGCCCAGTGGGGGCACGACCGCGTGCTCTACGACGTCGTGCGCGCCGTCCGCATCAACCGGCCACTGGTGCTCACCTCTGTCTTCATCGGCGGCATCACCGACGGGCACGGGCACCACCAGGTGGCCGGAGAGATGGCCCAGGAGGCCTTCCTCGCCGCCGGCGACCCAAGCGTCTTCCCTGACCAGATTGCCGCCGGGCTGCGCCCCTGGAAGCCCCTCGCCGTCTACGCGCGCGCCCCCTTCGCCCCCGTCACCAGCCGCGGCATGTACGACTACGCGACCGGTAAGTGGGCGCCATCCGGCTTCTACAATTACGTGACCAGGCAATCGTCCACCGCCCTGCCCTCTGCCGACGTGCAGATCGCCGAGGGAACCTTCGATCCAGTGCTCGGCCGGTCCTACCTGCAAATGGCGCGCGAAGGCTGGGGCGAGCAGCGCTCGCAGTATGGCGGGGGCACGCCGCCCCTAGCCGGGCCCAACGATGCGAATTATCACCGCTACGGTCGGAACGCCCCCGCGCAAGCGGTACCGCCGCCAACGTCAGCCTCAGGTGCACCGCCAACCGCAGCGCCGGCCTCGAACTTTTTCACCGGGATGGACGTAAGCCTCGCCGGCCTCGCCACCCTAGCCCATGGAGACACCGCCTTCCTCACTGCAGCATTGCGTGACATCGATCGCAGCGTGACCCACGCCTTCTGGGGTTACACCCCCGCCGTTCCCGAGCGCATCGCGCCCGATCTCCGCGATGGCTACCTGAAGACCAAGGCTCTGATCGATGCGGTCGATGCCAGCGCGTTATCGCCGGACGACAAGGCCAATCTCGATCATGAGCTGGCCATCAAGCTGGTGCAGTTCAACACCGCACTGGTGCAGGCGCTCGGTATCGAGGTGCGTGCGCTCGTAACCGCCACGCCCAGGACCGAGGGCGGCAGGACAGAGAATCGCGTCCTTACCCTCTACCCGTCGGCCACGGCGACGCACGTCACCCCAAGCCAGAGCTTCGATGTCCGCCTGCATGTCACCGCAGCCGGCGGATGGGGGTCGGGCCGCGCGCTGCAACTGGTACGCACCTCCCTCATCACCCCCGGCCAACCTGCATGGCAGGTCGACCGCTTGGCCGTCCCGGGCATGGACGCAGCGGTCAGCTCGGTTGGCGACGCGCTCTTCCGCGTGCATGTGCCCCATGGTGCTGCGCCCACCGAGCCATACTTCAGCCGCCCCTCCGTCGAGCAGGCCGTCTACGACATCAGCGATCCCACCCTACTCGGCGAATCCTTTGCGCCCTACCCCGTCAGCGGATGGGCCGAGCTTGACTACGGCGGCGTGCCTCTGCGCGCAGGCCAGGTGGTCCAGACCGCCCATCGCGTGCTCGGTCGCGGCCTGGTCTACGAGCCCCTGGTGGTCACGCCGCAGATCTCCGTCCGGCTCTCGGACACAGTCGCCGTCCTGCCTGCCGCGGAGCGTTCCCTCGATGTAACCGCAACAGTGACCAATGAACAGGCCGAGGATGCCGCCGCGACGCTGACGCTGCACCTTCCCTCGGGCTGGCATGCCGAGCCCGCCGAGGCATCGCTCACCCTCGCCCCCGGCGAAGACCGCGCCCAGCACTTCACTCTTCTTCCCCCGCCCGGCCTCAAGGAGGCAAGCGTCGTCACGGCCTCCGTGCAAAGCGGAAACGACCTTTTCACGCGCGGATTTGAAACCGTCGGCTACCCCGGATTGCGACCCTACAACCTCTACCGCGGCGCCACACTGCAGGTGCGCCCCGTCGACGTGCATGTCACGGCAGGCCTGCGCGTGGGCTACGTCATGGGCACCGGCGATGCAGTGCCGCAAGCCATCGCCCAGCTGGGCCTTACTCCACACCTCATCGATGCACGCGAGCTGCAGACCGGCGACCTCGCCCGCTATGACACCATCGTGCTGGGCGTACGCACCTATACCGCCCTGCCCACGCTCGCCCAGGGCAATGCGCGGCTCCTCGAGTGGGTCGCTGCCGGTGGCACGCTGGTGGTGCAGTACCAGGGCCCGGAGTTCGATCGCAACTACGGCCCCTATCCCCTCACCCTTGGCGCCACCGCCGGTCAGGCCTCGGAGCGCGTCGTCGACGAGCGCGCGCCCGTGCGCCTGCTCGCCCCCGGCGACCCGCTGCTCTCCTCTCCCAACCACATCGCCGAGGCAGATTTCGCAGGCTGGGTCGAGGAGCGAGGCCACGGCTTCGCCGCTCACTGGGACGCGCGGTATACCGCGCTTACCGAAACTGCAGATCAAGGCCAGGACCCGCAACAAGGCGGCCTGCTGCGGGCGCAGTATGGCCGCGGCCAGTACATCTACGTGGCCTACGCCCTCTACCGACAGCTGCCCGAGGGCGTCCCCGGTGCCTATCGTCTGCTAGCAAACC
>DASWUY010000340.1:0-2833 GCA_036401435.1 Acidobacteriaceae bacterium
CGTGGTGTTCGAGATTTCAAGGGTGACGTATCCCTCCCACTCGGGCTCAAACGGGGTCACGTTGACGATGATGCCGCAGCGCGCGTAGGTGCTCTTGCCAACGCAGATGGTCAGCACATCCCGCGGGATCCTGAAGTATTCCACCGATCGTGCGAGCGCAAAGGAGTTGGGGGGAATGATGACAGAGGCCGCAACCACGGTGACAAAGGAGCGCTCGTCGAAGTTCTTCGGATCGATGACCGCGCTGTTGACGTTGGTGAAGATCTTGAACTCGTCGGAGACACGAAGGTCGTAGCCGTAGGAGGAGAGACCGTAGGAGATCACGCCTTCCTTGACCTGCTTCTCGCTGAACGGGGCGATCATCTGGCGACTCTGCGCCTGCTTGCGAATCCAGTGGTCGCTCTTGATCGACATGCTGCTCCTGGGTGAAGGGTGGGTGCACCAAGGTTTCCGCCAACGCGAGGCAGAATGGCCTTATGCAACGCGTTACCAGTCTAAACTGTGCATCCTAAAGGGTGTATTTGCGAGTGGGTGCAGGGGCTGAAGCAGTGCCCGGTTGCGGCGTGTGAGCCAGTGCAAGCGGCGCGCGCCGTGGACACAACCGGCAAATGGGCTCACAACGGTGTTCCGCAGAAGGCAGGAGAGATGATCAAACAGGACATTATCCAGCAGGTAGTGGAGCGAACCGGCCTGCCCCGCAACAAGGCAGAGGCGGCGGTGGACACGATCTTCGAGAGCCTGAAACGGGCGCTTGGCGAGGGCGACCGGATCGAGTTGCGAGGGTTTGGGGTCTTCAACGTGCGTCCCCGCAAAACCGGCATCGGACGGAATCCGCGTACCGGCACCGAGGTGACCATTACCCCGGGGCGCGCCGTGCGCTTCAAGCCGGGCAAAGAGCTGCACCTGATCGACTGACGCCGCCGGCGCGGGCCGCCTCCTTCAGGATCACATCAGGCTCACCGCGTCCACATCGACAATCAGGTTGCGCCGCGGGATGCCTTCCACTTCCGCATGCGCCAACAGTCCTCGCAGCGCCCGGCTGAGCGACTGGCGGGTCTCTGCCTTGACCACCAGGTGAAAGCGGTAGATACGTTTCACCTTTGAGAGCGGCGCCGCCGCCGGCCCCAGCACGCGCACCCGCTCTAGCGGCGTCGAAGCAAACCACCGGCCCAGCACCGCTGCCCACCCCGCCGCCTCTTCAAACCGCGGGCTCTGCACGACCACGTTCGCGAGAACGGCGAAAGGTGGATAGTGCATCCAGCCGCGCAGCTTCAACTCCCGCGCAACGAACCCCTGGTAGTCATGTGCGGCGGCATACTCGATCGAATAGTGGTCAGGGTGATAGGTCTGCACGATCACCGTCCCGGGCAGATCGCCACGCCCGGCCCGGCCCGAGACCTGGGTAAGGAGCTGGAAGACCCGCTCCGCGGCGCGGAAGTCGGGCAGCCCCAGCGCATAGTCTGCGCCCACGACGCCTACCAGCGTCACGCCATGGATGTCGTGCCCCTTGGCGATCATCTGCGTGCCCACCAGCAGGTTGATCTCGCCCGTGTGCAGGCGTTCGAGCAGGCGCTCCATGTCATGCCGGCCGCGCACTGTATCCCGATCCATCCGTCCGATCCGCGCATGGGGAAAGATCTCCTGCAGGCGCTCCTCGCCCTGCTGGGAGCCGGCGCCAAGGTAGTACAGGTGCTCGGAGTCACAGGTGGGGCAGCGCCGCGGAACTGCGCGTTTGTAACCGCAATAGTGGCATGTAAGGCGGTCGCCTGCCTGGGCCCGTGCGTCATCCGGCACCGCGCCCAGCACTGACTTGTGCAGGGTGAGCGAGATGGCGCAGTTCTCGCACTGCAGCTTCTCTCCACAGGCGCGGCATAGGGCGACAAACGAGTAGCCGCGGCGGTTGAGCAGGATGATGGCCTGCTCCCCCCGCAAGAGCGTGGCCTCGGTCAGCTCGATCAGGCGGCGCGAGAAGAGATGCTCCTGGCCGACCTGCTGAAACTCCAGACGCATGTCAACCAGCTCTACCTCCGGCAGCGGGCGGTCGTTTACCCGCGCCTCCATCCGGATCAGCTGGTAGCGCCCGCGCACCGCGTTCTGCCAGCTCTCGAGCGAGGGCGTCGCTGAACCCAGGACCACCGTAGCCCGGACGATCTTCGCCCGCACCACGGCGACATCGCGCGCATGGTAGCGCGGCATCTCCTCCTGCTTGTAGCTCGAGTCGTGCTCTTCATCGACGATGAGCAGGCCAAGGTTTGCCAACGGCGCAAAGACGGCCGAGCGCGTGCCCACTACTACCCGCGCCTCTCCGCGCCGGATGCGATGCCACTGCTCAGCCCGCTCTTCTGCGGTCAGCTGCGAGTGCAGCAGCGCGACGTCGCCCGCGAAGGCGTGGTGCAACTGCCCCGCCATGGCAGGGGTCAGCCCGATCTCCGGCACCAGCAGCAGCGCGGTCATCCCGGCCTCGAGCGCCTGCCGCATGGCCGCCAGGTAGACCGCGGTCTTGCCCGAGCCGGTGACGCCGTGCAGCAACAGGGGCTGAAAGGACCGCGTCTCGACAGCCTGCCCAATCGTCGCAAGCGCTGCTGCCTGCGCCGGGTTCAAGACATGTTCCAGCCCGCCGCGCATGCCCGAGAGGTGAAAGTCCGCCGGACGCTCCTCGAGCAGCACCAGGCCGCGCCGCACCAGGGTGGCCAGCGTGGACTGCGGAGTCGGTACCTGGCGCGCGGCCAGCAGCCGTCGCAGCTCCGCCAGCGCCAGCACCCCTCCCGCCCCCGTCAACTCCGCCAGCACTGCCTGCTGGTTCTCGTTCAGCCGCGGAAGCCGCAGGCCCGGC
>DASWUY010000341.1:0-7149 GCA_036401435.1 Acidobacteriaceae bacterium
GATTACGGAAGTACTGCAGGGGGTGAGCCTGCTCGTTCGATAATCAAGCACACGCCCGTGAGACCGGCCGTCGTAACGGCTAGGGAACGGGACGGCGGTGGTCAGCGCACCCCGGGATTGCGGCGGCGCAGTCAGGCTCGATGAAAAAGAAGATGCAGATGGTGCACGCGTTCTTACGGGATGAGTCCGGGCAGGACCTGATGGAGTACGCGTTGATCGCGGCGCTGATCAGCCTGGCGGCGGTGACAGTGATGCACGGGCTGGCGACGGCGATCGGGACCGCATACACGAGTCTGAGCAGCCGGCTTGCGGCGGCATGGTGAGGGGTGGGCGTTTTTAGGTCGGGGCCTTGCGGGCGACTCGGTCCTTAGGATTGTGGCGGAGGGATAGCGGGCTCAATCGGCGCTTGGGCAAGATTCATGTGGCTGCTTGGGGGCAATGCTTTTGAGGCGAGCAATAACTTGCGGCGAGAGTCCGGCTCAAATTAACTTACTCTATGCGCCCAGCAGGCACTTCAGGCCCGCCTCAAAGCAGTGTTTGTCACGGGATGGTTCATCCTGCAGCATAGCTTTTCTGCCGGCCCTGGTCGTGTGCCTGGGGCTGAAGGCTCGCCAGGTCCACCAGTTCTTCCACCCCCGAGCTTCGATGAGGCCGCAGTGGAACCACCGCGGAGGGTACATGGCGCGCATCGATGCCTCGCTTCAATGAGGCCCCGGTGGAACCACCGCGGAGAGGTCTGGGGAGATGCTGTGCACGGAGACCTACAGCGGCTTCAATGAGGCCGCGGTGGAACCACCGCGGAGAGGGAGCCAGCCGAATGAGCGCGACGCCGCGACCACCCGCTTCAATGAGGCCGCGGTGGAACCACCGCGGAGAGAGCGCGTTATCTAAACTCCTTATTTTCAAAAACTTTGTCTCGCCGCGCGAGAGGGTCCCAGATTGAGGCTCTTAGCAAGGATAACAGCGGCGCTGAAGATCGAAGACCCCTTTCTATGCTGCAGTTTACCGGTCGCGAGCGGGTGCCAGGCTTTGCTCATTACCGGACCGCTCGCTGCAGGGTCAACGGGTAACAAAGACCGGGTATTCATCGATCTCACCATGAAGGTAGCGGGAGAGCAGCCTGGACTGGATCTCGAGCAGGCGGCGATAGCTAACGCGATAATCAAACATGGGATGGCGGGTCGCAGGATGCGGTCTACGTGGGCTTCAAGACGGGAGTGCACGGCAACGTTTCCCGGCCGCAGC
The DNA here is from genome assembly GCA_036401435.1 of Acidobacteriaceae bacterium. Lineage (GTDB taxonomy): Bacteria > Acidobacteriota > Terriglobia > Terriglobales > Acidobacteriaceae > EB88. Next base: position 1,246 of record DASWUY010000341.1, read on the forward strand.
TGGAAGCGGCCCGCATCCCCTGCTTCCTCATACGCGCCCGCGAGGATGATCGCGGCGTGGGCCTGCCCGTGTTGATGATGGGCGAGCTCCGAAGCATGGAGTGTCTGGAGTGCGCGCACATCATCCCCTCAGAGACAGTATGCGCCAGCACCGAGGGGGCGAGGCCTGCGCTACTTTTCAGGAGCGTGAGAGGCCGCGTTACTTTCATTGCTTTCCTGGTGGGGAGTCAGCTGCTTGGGGGTCTGCGGCGACGGCCTTCATCCAGCGAGAAGCGAAGTTTGCCAGCTGACGGGCGCTGAGTACGTGAGTCAGCGCGTCGCCGACCAGGCCACCGCGGTTGTGCGTCTGGGTGAGTAGGGTGTCGACGATGGTGGCGAAGAACCGATCCGGCCAGTTGGGATGCGCGCCGTCGCCGGAGGTATCGAACTCCTCCATAGCGCGCCATACGCGGATGCCATTCTCAAGAACGGGCACCTGGTAGCGCGCGACCCGCTTGTCGGGGACGTCCAGGACGTGTTCGACGTAATGGAGGAAGGTCACGGCATCATGGTCGGACCCAAGCAGAACGATCTTGCCCTGGAGTGACAAGAAGCGCTCGAGCGCCGAGCCTGCGCCAAACGCATAGTCCCACGGCTGGCTGGAGAGGAGGTGGTCTGCCTGTTTGCCCCAGACGACGAAGCGCGCCACATGATGATTGACCTGAGAGCCTGGGTAGGTCCTTAGCAGTTCTACGAGGGCGCCGTTGTCGCGATCGGATCGTGCTGTGAGCGGGTCGAACGCGGGCAGCTTCTGCTGCAGCTCATGCTCCTGTTCCACGGTCAGGCGCCCGCGCCCTACCTCGTCGTAGTAGCGCGGGCAGCTGACGTACATGATGAGGGTGCCCTCCGGAGTAAGCGCGGATTTGAGGGCCAGGTGAATGGCGTCCGGTCCTCCGGCAACTTCTCCGACTGCACGCACGGAGGCGTGCAGCATGACCGTGTCACCCGGCTCGATGCCAAGGCTGCGGAAACCGGCGGCGAGCTCCTCGATGGAGTACATGCGGGTGCCCTAGGAGCCCGCTGCGGCGGGTGCGCGCAGGGAGCTGTCCTTCTTGCTTAACCGAAATGAGACCAGGTAGACGCCGGTCGCTATCTCTGCGAGCGCCATAGGGGGGAAACAAAGGTACTGGGACCATGTGTGGAGTTCGGGAACGATCAGACGGGCGAAGTAGAGGGATGTCCAGAGAACGGAGGCGATAACACCGAGAGCCGAGATGCTGCGCGGGATGTAACTCGACTTATAGAAAAGATAGAAGAAGAGGCAGGAACCTATCCCGAAAGAGATGCCGCCTATGTTTTCAGTGGTGGCGGCAATGGTGCGCATGAGCTCCAGCAGGGGATCGCCATGACTTATGGGCGGGAGAGGAGTTGCAGTTAGGTAAAGATGCAGCCGCACGAAGCTGCACATTCGCACCAGGAGGGCGAGAAAGGAGTCTGCGAGAGTGAAGATCAGCCCCAGCTGAGCCAGGAGACGATGGACCGGCCTGAGCGTGACATAGAGTGCGAACGCAAGCAGAGTGCTGCACAGACTGACGATGAGCATGACAGAGAGCGCTACCCGGTACAGGCGTTCGGAGGCGGCGATCCGGGCGGCTGTTTCCGCGTAGGTTCCATTGCCCGAGATGTGCGAGAGAACGGCGCCGCTGCCGAGAGCGAGGACGATGACGCCTAGCATCAAGGCCCCGGCCAGTTGCGCGCAAGCCTGTTGCGCCCGGTCGCGCGCGGCGATCCCGTCTGCGGGTTGCATCACTCCTCCTTGCTGAGTCGCCGCGGCAAGCTGGCTTATGCGGCTTCCGAGGATATTGTCGGCGGCCTGGCACCTCGGATGGCCAGCCACAGCATGAAGACAATCTCGCCGATGACAGCGGGCTGCGTGTATGTGTAGACCCGGCCCTGATACTGAGGCAACAGGATGCTGACCAGGCTAAGCAGGACCCATGCTGCGCCTGCAAGTGCAAGCCAGATGCCGAGGAACCGCGGCAGGAATCGGCACCTGTATACCAGGATTGCGAGGGGAAAGAGCCAGAGTCCCCAGAAGAGTTCGGCGAGGACCAGTCCGCGGCCATGCAGGTGGAGCAAGAGCATGGTGAAGGCGTCGCGCTGCGGCTTCTGGACCATGGAAAGGAAGTCGGCGCCGCGCACGAGAGCGAGCGCGAGGAAGGAGTTCAGCTCGTTGAGAAGCGCGATGGGGATCGAGACCACGATCAGGATGACCATGAGGGAGGCGAGACGCCGGTTGACGCCCTCGAAGAGCGTGTACAGGGCAAGCGCGACGAAGATAAAGGCGGCCTGGCCGATGAGCTGAGCGGCGATGCCAAGGCGAAAGAGCATTTCGTGGGACGCGATGTTGTTGACGGTCGCCGCTGTGTTTGCCTGGTCGATCAACTTACCCGGAACATAGCCCATGGCGAAGAAGCCCACGATGGACGTGAGCACATAGAGCCAACCGGCGAGCTTGCCGGGGTTTCGCGTGAGGATCCTGGGCATGGGTCTGCAGTCACTATACGGCTGGGGGTGGAAGGAAGTTCCTTGAAGAGCTATGGAGGGAGCGGCTTGCGAGGGACAATCCGAGTGTCTGTCCTGCCTAGAGCCATAGGTCGTTCTGCGCGGTGCGGTCGCCGCCTTCATGGCCTGTGTTCAGGACTCCTCTGGGCTCAATGAGGAGCAAGTGCACTTCATGCTCAGCAAAGGGCTTGTGTTCGGTTCCCTTTGGGACGACGAACATTTCACCCGCACCGATACGCACGCATCCGTCGCGGAGATCGATGCGCAGCTCGCCGTCGAGGACCACAAACGTCTCGTCCGTGTCGGGGTGGTCGTGCCAGATGAAGTCTCCTTCGAGCTTCACAACCTTGAACTGGTAGTCGTTCATTTCGGCGATGACGCGTGGGCTCCAGGTCTCAGTGAGCGCCTTAAATTTCTCTCTAAAGTTGATCGCCGTGTAGCTCAATCGAGGGGATCCTCTCGTGTTGCTCGAGATGGGGGATAGTTGGGTCGGCCGCCCGGTCCGAACGTCAGAACGCCGAGGATAGCATGTGACGATCAGCCGCGTAGCGTTCACGGATCGTCCGGTGGCGGGAAACAGAAGATACGCGGTCGAGGATCGTCTCGGCGCGGGTTCAGGGTTGGGGGGCGTCGAGGGTCCAGAGGGTGGGTACGGGGTGGGCCGGGTCTCTCACCTCGAAGCTTAGGGACTGGTAGGCGGTGGCCTGAGAGCCAGGGTCGGAGACCTTGACGACCAGGCGGTAGACGCCGGGCACCAGGGTGTCGGTGCGGAGGTCCTTGCCGAGGAGCAGGTTGCCGTCCGGGGTGAAGCTGCCGCGGTCTACCTGCTGGTCTTCTTCCAAGCGCTGGGGTGAGTCGAGGCGGCCGATGAGGTAGTGCACCTGGAGTTGCTGGCCGTGGAGGGTGGCGGGGTCGCCGGGGGTGGCCCAGATCTGGAAGATGGCGCGCAGGGGCTGGCCCTGGGTGAGGGTCAGGTGGTCGGAGCCGATGGGGTGGAGGCGGACGCCGGAGAAGCTGAAGGGCCTGGAGGGCCCGGGGGCGGTCTGGGGGGGCTGGGCGTTGGCGAAGAAGAGGCGGCTGATGCCGAGGCGGTCCTGGGGGCCGGGGACGGCGATGGTGCGGTCCTGGCGGAAGGCCTGGTGGGTGGTGAGGTTGGTGAGGGTGAGGTGGAGCTGGTAGAGGCCGGGGGTGGCGGGGAGGCGGCCCTCGACGCCGAAGCACTTGCCGGCGATGCGGGTGGAGGCGTCGCGGGAGAGGTAGCCGGAGAGGGGCTGGGTGCGGGTCGAGAGGGGCTTGCCGTCGGGGGTGGTGAGGGTGGTTTCGAGTTGAAGGGAGTAGTAGTAGCGGCCGGTGGGCTGCTCGACGAGGGCGAAGTCGTCGGGATGGAGGAGGCGGAGGAGGTAGTGGATGCTGGAGTGCTGGCCGGGGTCGCGGGTGGCGAGGACGGAGAGGTCACTGAAGTCTTCGCCTAGGAGTATGCGGTGGGAGACGGCTTCCTGGGCCTGGCGGCCGGCGGCGACGAGCTCGCGGATCTGGGGCAGGTTGCGGTAGTTACGGATGTTGTTGAGCAGGACGTCGGACTGGAGAGAGGGCATGGGGTGGGCGAGATCGACGGGCTCGCCGGGGATGAGGGAGAGAGCGACGTGGGCGGCTTCCTCGTTGAGGTCGCGCTCGATAAGCTTGATGGCGGTGCGGTCGTCGTTGATGGCGTTGGTGGAGTTGATGAGCTTTTGGGGGCGGTCGCCGTAGGGGGAGTAGAGCTCGTAGTCCTCGGCCGGGGACTGCTTGTAGAAGACGAGGTAGAAGTGGGGGGGCAGGGCGCTGCTGAGGTTCTGGTAGAACCAGATTTCGAGCGGCCTTAGCTCGGGGGACTCCTTGTGGGCTTCGATCTGCTGGGGGGCGCCGAGGGTGATGTAGGCCATGCCGCGATCGCTGCGCCAGCCGTCTTCGGCGCCTCCGTAGGCGAAGTGGGTGTTGGCGTAGGCCAGGCGCTGGTAGTGGGTGACGCGGGTGGCGTTCTCGGGGGCGTTGGGGTCGGGGTTGCGGGCGCGCCAGAAGGTCTCGATGAAGCGGTCGCGCTCCTGGTTGGTGTGGAGCTTGAGGAAGAGCTGGCGCTCGTCGTCGGTGATGAGGTAGTTCACCTCTTGATGGAGCCAGTGGGCGTAGGTAGGGGGGAGGGCCGGCTCACGTGCGGCGTGCGAGGTGGGGAGGAACGCGCAGAGGAGCAGAGCGAAGAGGGCTGTGTGGAGGCAGGGCCTGAAGAGAGCTGCGATGGGAGAGCTACCTCGCTGACGGGGGTGGTACCAGAGTAAGGCAGGGCTGCCGTCTCCGCTTTCTTGTATTTTGCGCGGGCGGGGCCACCGCAATCGGGAAGGCGCGGGCGCTGGGTGGTCGGGGGGCAGCGGTCAGAATCGGACACTTTGGGGGAAACGCGGCCTCTGCGGCTTTGGCAAGCCAGGTGCATGCAGCTTTCCAACACGCGGACGGCGCCACCCCGTTGCGTCACACACTTCAAGGACGCGGATTCTCCCTCCGCGACAGGAGCTCTTTCGATGAAGAACGTGATCCAGCGAGCCTCTCTTGCTCTCCTCCTAGCGTTTCCTTCGGCGTCGCTGCTGGGTCCAGGCCTGCAGGCGCAGGAGCTTTCGAGCACCCAGGGCGGCCTGGCCGGCCAGATCACGGATACGACCGGGGCGGTGGTGCCGGGCGCGAAGGTGACGGTGACCGGGAGCGAGGGCGCGCGGACGACGACCACCGATGGGGCGGGGCACTTTGCGGTGGGGAGCCTGACGCCGGGGCGGTACACGGTGACGGTTGAGATGACCGGCTTCAAGTCGGAGGAGGCGAAGAACCTGGAGGTGGTGATCAACCGGCTCTCTTCGGTCAGCCTGACGCTGCAGGCGGGCGCGGTCGCGGAGACGGTGGAGGTCACGGCGACGACGACCGAGATCGATACCGGGTCGACGGCGATCGGCGAGAACCTGACGGACAGCTTTTACAACGCGGTGCCGGTATCGCGGAATGTGGGCAGCCTGTTTGCGACCTCGCCCGGGGTGGTGAACAGCGGGGGTGCGGGCACCTCAAACCCGTCGATCGGCGGGGCGAGCGGCCTGGAGAACCAGTACTACGCGGACGGGGTGAGCATAGGGGACGCGGGGTATGGGGGCCTGGGCGTGTACAGCCCGACCTATGGGTCGCTGGGAACGGGAATCAACCTGACCTTTATCCAGGAGGTGCAGGTGAAGACCGGCGCGTTTGAGCCGAAGTATGGGACGGCGGACGGCGGCGTGGTGCAGATTGTGACCAAGTCGGGCGGCACGGCGTATCACGGGGCGCTGTCGAGCTACTTTGCGCCGGAGGC
>DASWUY010000342.1:0-2192 GCA_036401435.1 Acidobacteriaceae bacterium
GCTTTGTCAAAAACACGGAGCGCATCGAAGATTTTGCTGGCAAACGAGCTTATAGAATACCTGATCAGCTCGATCATGCGAATAAAATCATAGGCGAAGTTAAAAACGTGGCGAGGCTGGATTACAGAAGCCAACTCAAAAATGATCTTACCTATGCTGAGAAATATGGGTATACTTTTAGGCTTTATGTCCGATCTAGTGTCGCGTTAAGTTAGGTTTTGATTTTTCTCGGGCCTTCGGGTATGCTCCCGGCATGAGCAAGCACGTCACTGTCCGACTGACCGAGGAGCAACGCTCCCGCCTCCTGGGCCTGATCCACGCGGGGGAAGCCCCGGCCCGCACCCAGACCCGCGCCCGCGTCCTGCTGCACACCGACCGCAGCCAGGGGCAGGCGCTGACCGATGAGGCCGTCGCCTGCGCCTGCCTGTGCAGCACGGGCACCGTCGGCAACGTCCGCCGCCGCTTTATTGCCCAGGGCCTGGACGCCGCCCTCAAAGACAAGCCGCTGCCGGGGGCCAGGCCCAAGATCACCGGCGAGGTCGAGGCGCACCTGGTCACGCTGGCCTGTAGCGACCCTCCCCAGGGTGAGGCCCGCTGGACGCTACGGCTGCTGGCGGACCGGCTGGTCTCGCTGGGTCTGCTGGAGAGCATCACGCCCGCCGCCGTCCACGGGCGGCTCAAAAAAACGAGATCAAGCCCTGGCAGGTGAAGTCCTGGTGCGTCGGGACGCCCTCGGCCCGCTATGTGGCGAAGATGGAGGACGTCCTCTCGGTCTACGAGCGCCCTCACGACCCGCGCCGCCCGGTGGTCTGCCTGGACGAGAAGAGCAAGGAACTGCACACCACGCCCCACGGGGGCCTGCCCCCTCAGCCGGCCCAGGACGGGGAGCCGGGCAGGCCCCGGCGCCAGGACTACGAGTACGCCAGGAACGGGACGGCGAACCTGTTCCTGTGGGTCGAGCCGCTGGCGGGACGGCGCCATGTGGAGGTGACGGAGCGGCGCACGGCGGTGGACTTCGCCCAGCAACTGCGCTCGCTCTCGGACGAGCACTACCCTGAGGCCGAGGCCATCGTGCTGGTGACGGACAACCTGAACACGCACACGCCCGCCAGTCTGTACGAGGCGTTCGCGCCCGAGGAGGCGCGGCGGCTGGCCGCGCGGTTCGAGTGGCACTACACGCCCGAGCACGGCTCGTGGCTGAATATGGCCGAGATCGAGCTGTCTGTCCTTGCCCGGCAGTGCCTGAACCGGCGCGTCCCGGATGCGCCGACGCTGGCCCAGGAGGTGACGGCCTGGGAGCAGACGCGCAACCGTGCCCAGACGACGATCCGCTGGCAGTTCACGGCGTCGGACGCGCGGATCAAGTTGCGCCGGCTCTACCCGCAGGTAGAGAGCAAAATCTAACTTAACGCCCTACTAGTCCTTCGCCCAGAACATCGCGCCGGGCTGCTCGGCGATGACGGACGCTTTCAGCGTCTCCATCGCTTTGTGCAGGCCCTCGGTCGTGGACATCAGGCTGTCCTCGTGCTCGATGCTCAGCACGTCGTCGTACCCGATCATGCGCAGGTTGGAGACGAAGTCGCGCCACCAGGTCAGGGCGTGGCCGTAGCCGACCGACCGGAAAACCCAGGAGCGGCCCAGCACGTCGCCGTAGCTCTTGGTGTCCAGGTTGCCGTTGATGGCCGAATTGTACGGGTCAATGCGCGTGTCCTTGGCGTGGACGTGGAACACGGCCCCGGCGGCGCCCAGGGCGCGCACGGCGGCGATGGGGTCAATGCCCTGCCACCAGAAGTGCGACGGGTCGAAGTTCGCCCCGATCTGTGCGCCGGCCGCGTCCCGCAGCTTCAGGATGGTCTCCGGGTTGTACACCAAAAAGCCCGGGTGCGCCTCGATGGCGAACTTGACGTTGTGCTGCTTCAGGAATTTATTCTCCCGCTTCCAGTAGGGGATGGCGACCTTCTTCCACTGGTAATCTAAAATGTCCCGGTACTCGTCCGGCCAGGGGCACGTCACCCAGTTCGGGTTCTTGGCGCGCGGGCCATCGCCGGGGCAGCCGGAGAAGCCGTTGACGACGCCCAGGTCCAGCCTCTCGGCCAGCAGCCCGGCGTTCTCGAAGACCTGGTGGTGCGCCTCGGCGATGCTCTTGTCCGGGTGCAGCGGGTTGCCGTGGACCGAGAGCGAGTCCAGGGTCA
>DASWUY010000343.1:0-1617 GCA_036401435.1 Acidobacteriaceae bacterium
AACGTCACCGTCCTCGACCCTTCTGGGAGCGCGGTCGCGCAGGCCCGGGTTGCCGCTCGCAGTGTCGATACCGGCGTCATCCGCAGCGGCGAAAGCAACACCTCCGGCACGGCAGTGCTGCCCGGGCTCCCGGCCGGCACCTATGTCCTGCTGGTCAACGCCAACTCCTTCGCTGCGTATGAGGCGCCGCTGGTCCTTACGCTCGGCCAGGTCGCCGATGTCCAGGTGCCCCTGCGCATCCTTGCCGCCGCTGAGCATGTGGAGGTCAACGAATCAACGCCCGGCGTGGACCGCGAACGGACCGAAGGCAGCCAGGTCATTACACCGGCCCAGATAGGCAGCCTGCCTATCTCGGATCGCGACTTCGTCGATTTTGTCCTGCTTACGCCGACAGCCACCATCGGCCGCGACACCAGCACCGCCGCCCAGTCCGCTTTCCAGGAGACGGAACTCGAGATCAGCTTTGGAGGCCTGCGCGAGACGCAGAGCGTCTTCTACGGGCTGGATGGGGTCGACTACACCACCACCGTTTCCGGCGTGCAGCGCGTCAGCCCGTCGCTGGACTGGGTGCAGGAGTTTCGCGTCGTCGATGGTCCGGACGCAGCGGGCGGCGGGCTGAACCTGGGCGCGGCGGTCAATACCATCACCCGGTCCGGCACCAACGACCTGCACGGCTCGCTCTACGAGTACGCCCGCAACAGCGCGCTCGATGCCAATAATCTACTCTCCGCCCCCGGCTTCAACACCCTGCGCTTCAACCAGTTCGGAGCCACCCTCGGCGGCCCCCTGCGCAGGGACAAGGCTTTCTTCTTTGCCGGCTATGAAGGCCAGCGCCGCGCCGAGTCGCCGATCTACTCTCACTTCATTCTGAAGTGCATCAACACAGAGGGCTGCCTGGGGCCGAACACGCCCAGCATCAATCAGGTGAAGCAGGACCTTGGCCTGTCGCCGGAGAACCTGGGCTCCCTGCTCGAGATCAACGACTATGACAAGGAGTTCGGCAAGTTCACCGATGTGCTGAACGACCGCAGCACCCTGAACATCGGCTACTTCTACAACGACGTAACCAACCAGAACACTCCCGCCGCTGCGCCGGGCCAGGGCCTGCCCTCCAGCTACCGCAACAATCCGATCAAGGACCAGACCGCATACGCGAATCTCTTCCACCTCTTTAACGACCGCTGGGCATCCGAAACTTCCCTCTCCTTCAGCCGTCGAACCTTCTACATGAACCCGGTAGGCGCCGGGTATGAGCCCACCATCAACGTTGCGGACACGCTCTACAGCGGAGGATTTCTGGGCGGTGTCGACTACTACGACGAACACCACTTCCAATCGCGGGAGGCGCTGACCTACACGCATGGCGCACACTCCGAGCGGCTCGGCGTGGAGTTTGAGCCGGTCTGGTTCTCGGCGCAGACACCGTACTTCACCCCGGGAGTCGGCATCTTCAGCCCGCAGAGCTTCTTTGGGGCCGGCCCGTTCGCCGCGCCGCCCTTCGGCCCCGGCACCGCGGTCGAGTTCCTCTTCCAGCAGACACGCGCCGACTTTGGCAACCAGGTTCCGCAGCGCGGCCTGCCATGGGAGAGCGGCTTCTACAACGGTCCTGACGGCGCC
>DASWUY010000344.1:0-10253 GCA_036401435.1 Acidobacteriaceae bacterium
AGATCGACGAGCAGTACGGGGAGAAGTTCTACATCACGAGCAAGGATGGCACCACGGTAGAGATCCATCCGCTGGAGGAGTGGGAAAGGTTTGAAGCCAAGCTGGCGCTGATCCCGAACTTCAACCCCGCGAAGAAGAAGCTGCTGGACCGGCTGAACTACTACGGGCAGCTGGTGAAGATGGACGAGCTGGGCCGGGTGCTGTTGCCGCAGATCCTGCGCGAGTCGGCAAAGGTGCTGGGGGATGTGGTGGTCTTCGGGATGCAGACCTACCTGCAGGTGGCCAATCACGAGGAGTTCAGGCAGAACATGGATGCCAACCCGCTGACCGCGGCTGATGCGCAGGAACTGGCAGGCTTCGGGTTGTGAGGGCGGAGCAGGACGATACCCCCCAGGGGGAGCGCAGGCCGGAGCGGGAGCGGCATGTGCCGGTTCTTTTGAAAGAAGCGATGGAGTTGTTGCAGGTGAGGCCGGGCGGCGTGTATGTGGATGCGACCCTCGGCTTTGCGGGGCATGCAAGCGCGATGATGCAGGCGCTGGCTGCGGGCGGTGCGGGCGGCAAGCTGATTGGCTTTGACCGCGACCCGGAGGCGATGGCGCTCTCTACCCGCCGCTTGCAGGAGCTGGCCGGGGAGCTGGGGCCGGCAGCCCCGGTGCTGGAGCTGCACAACGTCGAGTTCTCGCAGATGGGGTTGGAGCAAGGCGAGGGAGCGATCGGGGCAGGGAGCCTCGATGGGATCCTGGCAGACTTCGGGACCAGCTCCATGCACTTTGACGACGCGCATCGCGGATTCAGTTTTCAGGCGGATGGACCTCTTGACATGCGGATGAACCCGCGCGGAGGCATCACGGCCGAACAAGTGGTAAATCAGGCGGACGAAAACGATCTCGCCAACCTGATTTACGAATTCGGAGAGGAAAGGAGGTCGCGGAGAATCGCCAGAGCCATTGTGCGGGCCCGGCCCTTACATACGACGGCGCAGTTAGCCCAAGTGGTAAAGGCCGCGGCCCCGCCAATGAATCACGGCGGGATCCATCCGGCGACCAGGACCTTCCAGGCACTTCGAATTCAGGTCAACGGGGAATTAGCCGAGATCACCGCGCTGCTGGAGGCAGCGCCGCGGCTCTTGAAGGCGGGTGGCAGGCTGGTGGTGATCAGCTTTCATTCGCTGGAGGATCGGTTGGCCAAGGACGCATTGCGCGCCGGGGCCCAGCAGGGGATCTATGAGGTGCTGACGCGCAAGCCGGTGGTGGCGGGCGAGGCAGAGACGGAGCGGAACCCGAGAGCGCGCAGCGCGAAGCTGCGCGCGGCGGTGAGATTGGGCGCGGGACCAAAGGACACGCAGCAGGCGAAGGATCGCAGCAAAGAGGGTCGAGGCGTGGGGATGCGGCAGGGCAGGCGGTAGGCCGCAACCACAAACGCAGTATAGGCAGAGCACAAACAGGGACTGGGCCCGGTCGCTGAGGTTGGACAGACGCAAGACTTCGGGAGAAGGCCATGGCGACGCAGGCGATGACGGGCATGTTCGAGGCGCCCTGTGACAGGTACAGCGAGGGAGTGGACGCGCACACGACGCGCTGGGCGGCCGAGCGCCGGGCGCGCCGTGGCCCCACGCCAGAGCTCTTCTTCACCAAGCGTATGGACAACTCGCGGCTGGTCAAGGCGCAGTGCCCGCAGCGTTCCCGCGAGATGCGCAGCTTTGCGAGCGCCATGGCCATGCTGTTTGTCCTGGTAATGTTTTATGGCTGGCAGCACCTGAGCTCGATCGAGTACGGCTACCGGGTGGAAGGCGAGAAGCAGCAGCTCTTGCAGCTCGAGGAGCAGAATCGACAGCTGCGGCTGACAGAAGCCCAGCTGGGCGACCCGGCCAGGATCGACCGGATGGCGCGCCAGCTGGGGATGGCAACACCGCGACCGGGGCAGGTAGTGCGGGCTGAGGCCGGTCGCGGCGAGCCGGGAGCATCGGTGATGGCAGAGGTCCGTTTGCCGGCCATCGGGCGGTAACGCGAGTCTTCATGAAGCCGTTCTCTTTTGCACGGGCAGCACGGACGACCGGCTCAAACATCGTCACCCCGATGCAGCGCCTGCGGGTGCTGCTGGTTTCGTCCATCTTCCTGGTGTGGGTGGGGCTGATCGGCGTCCGGCTGGTCTGGCTGCAGGTGGTCCGGCATCCGGAGTTTGTGGAGCGCGCGGCGCGTCAGCAGCAGCGCACCATCACCGTTTCGCCGCGTCGCGGCATCCTCTACGACCGCAGCCTGCGCGAGCTGGCGATGACGGTCTCGGTGGACTCCATCTACGCCGTTCCGGGCGAGATAGAAGAGGCGCGGCGGCCGCTGGTGGCCTCGGCGCTGGCCAAGGTGCTGCACACCGATGCGCAGGACACGTTTACGGCGCCGCAGCAGATCCTGGCCAGGATTGAGAGCTCCCGCTATTTCACCTGGGTAGCACGCAAGCAGGACCCCTCGGTGATCGCGCAGGTCAAGGCCCTGGGGCTGAAGGGCGTCTACTTCCAGAAGGAGTTCAAGCGCTTCTATCCCGAGAACGATATTGCGGCGCAGGTGCTCGGCTATGTGGGCACAGACGACAACGGGCTGGGCGGCGTAGAGCAGAAGTTTGACGCGCAGCTGCACGGCACACAGGGGCGTATGCTCACGGCGCTTGATGCGCGGCGGCACGCGCTGGCGTCTGAAGAGCGGCAGCCGTTGCCGGGCGACAACCTGGTCCTCACGCTGGACGCGAACATCCAGTTCATGGCGGAAAAGGCGCTGGACCACGCGATGGAGCGCGTCAAGCCGCTCAATGGAACGGTGGTGGTGCAGGATCCGCACACCGGGCAGATCCTGGCGCTGGCCATACGGCCGACCTTCAATCCCAATGATGTGCGACACACCTCGACCGAGCTCCTGCGAGACCATGCGGTGAGCGATGTGTATGAGCCCGGCTCGACCTTCAAGCTGGTCACCTACTCGGCGGCGCTGGAAGAGAAGGTAACTACCCCGGAGCAGAAGATCGACTGCGAGGGCGGCCGGATCGTGGTCGCCGGACGCACCGTGCATGACGATCACTACAACGGCGTGCTGACAACCAGCCAGGCTCTGTGGGAGTCAAGCGATGTAGCGGCGATCAAGCTTGCCGAGCGCATGGGCAAGGACACCTTCTATAAGTACATTCACGGTTACGGATTCGGGCTCCGCTCGGGGCTGGAGGTTCCGGGCGAAACGCGCGGGCTGCTCAAGCCCCCGCAGCGGTGGCAGCCCACGACCATCGGTTCGGTTCCCATGGGTCAGGAGATTGGTGTCACACCGCTGCAGCTGGTGACCATGGCCTCGACCATCGCGAACGGCGGAATGTATCTGCCGCCGCATGTGATCCTGCGCAGTACGGACATGGCGGTCGGCAATCCAGGGCTGCAGCCTGCGCCCTTCCACCCTACCGACCAGCTGCCCGACCCGCTGCCCGCGGGCGCTCACCGGGTCATCTCGACCATGACCTCGGCCCAGATGCGCAAGATGATGGAGGGTGTGGTGCTCTATGGCACAGGCAAGGGGATGGCTAACCTGAACGGGTACAGCGCGGGCGGGAAGACAGGGACGGCGCAGAAGATTGACATGCGTACGCACACCTATTCAAAGACCAAGTATGTTGCCTCCTTTGTCGGCTTCGCGCCCGTCAACAATCCCGCCATCACCATTGCGGTCATCATTGACTCGCCGACAGTGGGCGGACACTTCGGCAGGTTAATCAGCGCGCCCGTCTTCCAGGAGCTGGCGCAGCAGGTGCTTGAGTACCTGGGCGTAGCGCATGATGAGCCGCTCGAGTCGCATCCGCGGTCGGCGCCCTCGAGACAGGACGCAGTGCCCGAGGATCTTCCCGAGCCGACACGCGATCTGAACGCGCTCTTTGCGGAGGTGAATGAGCTGCCCGCGGATGATCCTCTGCGCAACCCTGCGCCGACTGCTGCTCTGCCACAGCAGCAGAACGAGCAGACCCTGGCGGCGGCTGCCGGTGTGCCCGCGGGCGAGGAGGCGCCAAGCCTGGCGCACGGAGTACCGGCGAACCTGCGGGCGCGGCCCGGCAGCGTGCCGACCCCGCGGACGATGGCCGAGCAGGCGCCCCGGCTTACAGCAGTCAGCGCCGGGCCTCTGCTGGCGCCCGGGCCCGTGGCGGTTCCGTCGTTCCTTGGAGCGTCGGTGCGGCGGGTCGCAGAGCAGGCCGGTGCGGCCGGGCTTGGACTGCAGATGATCGGCAGTGGCATTGCGAGGGAGCAGGCGCCCGCGGCAGGCACACTGGTGCCGGGCGGCACCGAGGTCGTGGTGCGCTTCCGGCGGTGAACCGCTAAACTCAGGCAGACAGATGCGATTCGATGAAGTGTTGCGAGGCGTGGAGGTGATCCGCCGCGAGGGGCCGCAAGCGGTCATCAAGGGCCTGGAGTATGACTCGCGCGCGGTGACCAAGGGCACGCTCTTTGTCGCCATGCAGGGCGGAACCCGGGACGGGAACGCGTACGTGGACGACGCGGTGCGGCAGCGGGCTGCGGCCTTGGTGACAGATTCGGCCGCGGCGTTTGACCGGGTACGCGCCACCGTTCCCACTCTGCCCGTTGCGCAGGTGGAGCATGGGCGACGCGCGCTTTCGCAGCTTGCGCGCAATCTCTTCAACGATCCCCAGGAGCAGCTGGCGCTGACCGGCGTGACCGGGACCAACGGGAAGACGACGACCTCCTTTCTGCTCGAGTCCATCCTCAAACAGAGCGGGCGAAGGACGGTCCTCATTGGCACGATCGAATACCACGTGGCCGAACAGGTACGACCCTCACCGCACACCACGCCCGAGTCGCGCGACCTGCTGGAGCTGTTGGCAGAAGGGGTCGAACTGGGTGCAACCGAGGCCGTGATGGAGGTGAGCTCGCATGCACTGGAGCAGGGCCGCGTGCATGGGCTGCCCTTTGAAGTTGCCATCTTCACCAATCTCACCCGCGACCACCTCGATTATCACGGGACAATGGACGCCTACTTCTCCGCCAAGCGCAGGTTGTTCGATGGATCGCTAGGCGCGCCGCCGCGGGTCGCGGTGATCAACCTCGACGACGAGCATGGAGGCGAGCTGGCTCGCACGGCGGACGCGGCAGGCTCCGAGATCTTCTCCTACGGCATGCGGGCAGGCGAGTTTCGCGCCGAGGAGGTCCATCTGGCCAGCAGCGGAATGCGCTTCACCATGCAGACGCCGGTGGGGCCGATTGAACTGCACTCGCGCCTCACAGGGCAGGTCAACGTGATGAACCTGCTCGCGGCCGGCGCCGCGGCCATGGCGCGCGGACTCTCGCTCGGCGAAGTAGAGAGCGGCGCGGCCGCGCTCACGCATGTGCCAGGTCGATTTGAGACGGTGAGTGCGGGCCAGCCGTTTACGGTGGTGGTGGATTACGCGCATACCGACGACGCGCTGCGGAACCTGCTTGCGGTGGCGCGCGAGTTTGTCACGCCCGCCGGGGGCCAGGTGCTGACCTTGTTTGGCTGCGGTGGCGATCGCGATCGATCGAAGCGGCCGCTGATGGGCGCGGCGGCCGGCGAGGGCAGCGACTTCGTCGTGCTGACCTCGGATAACCCGCGCAGCGAGTCGCCCGAGGCGATCCTTGAGGATGTGCGCCCGGCACTTGCCGCGACCGGAACTCCGTTCCTTGCCGAAGTGGATCGCGCGACGGCGATCCGGTTCGTGCTGCGCCTGGCAAAGGAGAAGGACATCGTCCTGATCGCAGGCAAGGGGCACGAGAAGACGCAGTCGATTGGGGACGCGCAGATCGCTTTTGATGACGTCGCGGTGGCGGCAGAGGTGCTGGCGGAGCTGGGATACACGCGTCCGGAGAGCCGCGGATGAAGCTTTCGCTGGAACGAGCGGCGGCGTGGATGGGCGGCGAACTGCTGCGTCCGTCAGGAGGCGGAGCCGAGGCAGCCGGCTACTC
This sequence comes from Acidobacteriaceae bacterium, assembly GCA_036401435.1. Classification (GTDB taxonomy): domain Bacteria; phylum Acidobacteriota; class Terriglobia; order Terriglobales; family Acidobacteriaceae; genus EB88. The sequence goes on from DASWUY010000344.1 coordinate 5,957, forward strand.
CATTGATTCACGAACCATTGTTCCCGGGGAGCTGTTCTTTGCTGTCTCGGGCGAGCACTTTGACGCCCACCGCTTTGTGGCCGCTGCCCTGGAGTGTGGAGCGGTAGGTGCGGTGGTGAGCAGGCTTGATCTGCTGGACGATCGGTCGATTCAAGGCACGCTGCTGCTGGTCGACGATCCACTGAGCGCGCTGCAGCGGCTGGCGGCGGCCATGCGCAGGTACTGGGTCAGCCTCGGTGACGGGCGGCTCGTGATCGGCATCACCGGGAGCGCGGGCAAGACGACCACCAAGGAGGCGGTGGCGGCGGTGCTCTCCTCTCGCTATCGAGTGCTGAAGTCCGAGGGCAATCTGAACAACCACTTCGGCGTGCCCCTGCAGCTATTGCGGCTGGAGCCGGCGGACCGCTTTGCGGTGATCGAGATGGGCATGTCGCACGCCGGCGACATAGCGCTGCTGACCCGGCTCGCCGCGCCGCAATGGGGTGTGGTGACGAACGTGGGCCATGCGCACGGAGAGAACTTCGCCGACGGCATCGAGGGCATCGCTCGCGCGAAGCATGAGCTGATTGCCGGGCTGGCGGCGGACGCAGTGGCCTTCCTGAACAGCGATGACCCGCGGGTGGACGCGTTTGAGACCGCTGGTGCGCGCGTGGTGCGCTTTGGCCGGTCGCCGCGCGCGGCGGTGCGTGCCGAGCAGGTAGACGAGGCAGGCGCCGAGGGCCTGCAACTGCTGGTCTGCGCAGGCGGAGAGCAGAGTCGGGTGCGGCTGCAGCTGCTGGGCGCGCATAACGTGAGCAATGCTCTGGCAGCGATCGCGGTGGGACTCGAAGCAGGGGTGCCGCTCGCCGAGGCCGGGGCGGCGCTGGCCAGGATGGCTCCGGGAAACAAACGGGGCGAGGTGCTGCTGCTGCGGGGCGCAAAGGTGATCAACGACTGTTACAATTCGAACCCCGAAGCCCTGCAGGCGATGATCGGGACGCTGGCCGCGCAGCCGGCGGAGCGGCGCATCCTGGTAGCGGGCGAGATGCTGGAGCTGGGGCCGGCGGCCTCGGAGTTGCACGCAGCCTGCGGGCGAGCGGCGGCCGCAGCCGGACTTGATCAGGTGATCGGCGTGCGCGGGCTGGCCGCCCAACTGGTTGAAGCAGCGCGAGAGGCCGGGGTGCCGGCCGCCTTCATGGAGACGCCGGAGCAGGCCGGGGCGTGGCTGGCGCGCGAGCTGCGGCCGGGCGATGCGGTGCTCCTCAAAGCGTCTCGCGGGGTGCGGCTGGAGCGCGCGCTGACTCTGCTCTGACTGGCGCCGGCGGCAAGGAGGCCAGAGGATTTCGCGGCGCAGGGAAGAGCGGCCGACGAAGCTCGCGCATGCCTTGCCTGGGCCCTGGGTCTGGGCGGCGGGCTGTAAGATAAACGCGAGTCACCCCTCCGGAGGCCGTTTGCTCTACTGGCTGCTCTACCAGAAGCTCTTCCCCTACTTCCGGCCGTTCCGCATCTTTCGTTACCTCACCTTCCGCACCGCGTTTGCCTCCCTCACCGCGCTGCTGATCGCGCTGCTGATCGGCCCCTACGTGATCGAGAAGCTGCGCGAGTTCCAGATCGCGCAGTACATTCGCGAAGACGGGCCTGCAGACCATCAGAAGAAGGCCGGCACACCCACCATGGGAGGGGTGCTGATCTGCATCGCGATCCTGCTGCCGACCCTGCTCTGGTCGGACCTGTCCAACCCTCTGGTGTGGGTGGTGATGGGCTCGACTGTGGGCTTTGGCGCCATCGGCTTTGCCGACGACTATATCAAGGTGGTGCATCGCAGGAACCTGGGCCTGACCGGCCGCGCGAAGATCGGGTGGCAGATCCTGGTGAGCGCGGTGGTCGCGGTGGCGCTCGTGGCACTGCAGCGGCAGGGCAGCTACTCGACGCAGCTGATGGTGCCCTTCGTCAAGCACATCCGCCCCGGGCTGATCATTCACGCGCTCTCCGGCCTGCCGCACTTTGGCCTGCTCGCGTTCGTGCCCTTCGTCGCGTTCACAGTGCTGGTAGTGGTGGGGTCAAGCAACGCTGTCAACCTGACAGATGGGCTGGATGGCCTGGCCATCGGCTGCACCATCATCGCCGCCGCCGCGCTCACCGTGCTGACCTACGTCAGCGGGCACATCGTCTTTGCGGAATACCTGGAGCTGCAGCGGATGCCGCTCGCGGGCGAGCTGACCATTTTCTGCGGAGCCATGGTGGGGGCGAGTATCGGCTTCCTCTGGTACAACGCGCATCCGGCCGAGGTCTTCATGGGGGACGTGGGCTCGCTCGCGCTGGGGGGCGCGATCGGGACGGTCGCTGTCGCGATCAAGCAGCAACTGCTCTTGCCCTTCATCGGGGGCATCTTTGTGCTGGAGGCGCTGTCGGTCATCCTGCAGGTGGGCAGCTACAAGCTGCGCCGCAAGCGCATCTTCAAGATGGCGCCGCTGCACCATCACTTCGAGCTGATGGGGTGGTCCGAGTCGAAGGTGATTGCGCGGTTCTGGATCGGCGCGCTGGTCTTTGCGCTTTTCGCGCTGACCACGTTAAAGCTGCGTTAAGTTGGCATGAACGCCGGGGCTGCCGGAGTGTACAGGACGAACGCGACGATGCGAAAGCATCTCGTTCCTATTTTGAGTACTTCCGTCTATGAAAATCGGGAGAATCGGCCTGAAACGGAACGGCAAGGGGAACATTCGAGGTTAGTTGGCCTCGCCTCTGTTTGGCATCCTGATTGCTTTCATAACACCAAGTGCCTGCCTCGCCATCCCGGCGAGCCGCAGGGCGGATCTACTCAGGAGCAAATATTAAGTGAAGAGTGCACAAACCCTTCTCCGATCCAGTTCCTACCGGCGGATCGCCTCGATGGTTACCTTGGCGCTGGTCGCCCTGTTCTCCTCGGTGCCTCAACTGGCCCATGCCCAGGCGACGGCTCAGGTAACTGGGACCGTGACCGACCCGAGCGCTGCCATTGTTCCAGGTGCGGCGGTGGTGCTCAAGAACACGGGCACGAATGCCACGCGTACCGTGACCGTCAACTCGGACGGCATCTACACCTTTTCTGACCTGCAGCCGGGCTCTTATACGGTGACGGCAACGAGCGCCGGTTTCAGTCCCTTTACTGCGGATGTGACGGTGACCGTGGGCGGGCATTTCACCGTAGACGCGAAGCTCTCGGTAACGAATACGGCGACGGTCGAGGTTTCATCCGACCAGTCGGCGCAGGTGAATACGGCCACCGCGGAAGTGTCGCAGGTGATTACGCAGGAGCAGGTCTCGCAGCTGCCCTCGCTGACCCGCAACCCGTACGACTTTGTCGCACTGTCGGGCAACATCTCTTCCGGTGACGCGAGCGCGAATGGCATGACGCAGAATGGCGCCGATCGCGGCGTCAACTTTTCCCTGAATGGGCAGCGCAACTCCGGCACCGAAATTTTGCTTGACGGCGTTGAGAACATCACGGTGTTTGGCGATGCCGTAGGTACCACTGTGCCGCTCGATGCAGTGCAGGAGTATCGGGTCATCACCAACAACTTCTCGCCTGAGTACGGGCGGGCGTCGGGCGGCGTGGTCGCTGTCGCGACCAAAAGCGGAACCAACACGCTGCACGGCACGATATGGGAGTTCAACCGCATTGCGGCTACCACGGCCAACACCGTGACCAACGCCCAGGCGGGCACGCCCAAAGGGGAGTACACCCGCAACCAGTTCGGTGCAGCCGTTGGCGGGCCTATCTGGAAGGACCGGCTCTTCTTCTTCGGGTCGGCGGAGTTCACGCGCGTCCGCAGCGCTGCCTCGAGCATCGGGGTCGTGCCCAGCGCAGAACTGCTGGCAGCCTCCCCGGCAAATGTCCAGTCTTTCTTCAGCACCTACGGACCAGCGGTCAGCGGAACCACATCCAGCCAGACGACAAACCTGCAGGCGGGTCCAGTCGATCCAGTCACCAACATACAGTCGCCGCTCTACGATCCGGCCGTGTACCCGACCCTGCAGCCAGGCACCCCAGTTTTCAACAACGTCTCCTTTGTCGCTCCCCAGGACGCGGGCGGCGGACTGCCCCAGAACACCTATAACGTGGTCGGCCGGGCAGACTACACCCTTGGCCAGAGCACGCAGGCTTTCTTTCGCTTCGTTGACTACCACGAGATCGACCAGGCTGGTGCTGCCTTTGCTTCCCCGTACTCGCAGTACGATGTGGGCGAGTCGAACATCGGGCAGGCCTACCTGCTGAGCGTGGCGCACGAGTTCAACCAGTCGCTGACCACGCTGAGCAAGCTCAGCTTCTCGCGCAACA
>DASWUY010000345.1:0-4599 GCA_036401435.1 Acidobacteriaceae bacterium
CAGATGGAACGGTACGAGGGAGGGCAGTTCTCTCCCGACGGTCACACCTTCTACTACGCGCAGCTGGAAAAGCTGGCGCCCGGGGCGCCGCCTACGGACAAGTACCGCAAGCCGATGGAGTTCAGCCACGCCATGGGCACGCCGGTCGCGCAGGACAAGCTGATTCTCGGACAGGGTGTCTCGCCCGAGGTCAGCATCCCGGACTACAACTTCCCCGAAGCGGGCCCGTTTCTCGGCTCGAAGTACGGGCTGGCCCTGGTGGTGCCAGGGGTTGAGACCTACCGCTCCGTCTACGTGGGCGAGCAGGCGGCACTCACCACCCACCGGGGCTGGCACAAGGTCGCCGAGCTCAAGGACAAGGTCACCGACGCCGTGCTCAAGGGCAACGACCTCTACCTCGTCAGCTTCAACGGGACCATGAACGGGCAGCTGCTGCGCCTTGATGCCGCCCACCCGGACCTGACAAAGGCGGAAGTGGTCGTGCCCGCTTCTGACCTCGTCTTTAGCGGCGGGTTTATCGGCAGCGACGTCCTCCACCAGGCCTCTGACGCGCTCTACCTGCGGGTCATCCAGAAGGGCTACGGCCAGGTGCTGCGCCTGCCGTACAGCCACGGAGCCAAGGCCACCCTGCTCACGCTGCCCGCAGGCATGCAGGTTTCCAACGCCATTACCGACCAGCAGGTGCCCGGCGCCGTGCTGCAGCTGGCCTCCTGGACCAACCCCGGCGACTACTACCGCTTCGACCCCGAGAAGCAAAGCACCACAGCCATGCTGCTCGAGCCCCCCAACGCCATCGACCCCAAGGACCTAGTCTCGGAAGAGGTGGAGGCAAAGGCGTCGGACGGCACCATGATTCCCCTCAGCATCGTTTACAAAAAGGGCCTGGTCATGGACGGGTCCGCGCCCACCGAACTCAGTGGCTACGGCGCGTATGGAGACGCGCTTTCTCCGGGCTTCTCGCGCCGCACCATGGCCTGGATCGAGCGGGGCGGCATCTACGCCACCGCGCACGTGCGCGGCGGCGGAGAACTGGGAGAGAGCTGGCACCTGGCCGGCAAGATGCTCACCAAGCACAATACCTGGCAGGACTTCATCGCCAGCGCCCAGTATCTGATCGACCACAAGTACACCAACTCCGCCCACCTCGGGATCTGGAGCCAGAGCGCGGGCGGCATCCTCATCGGGCGCTCCATCACCGAGCGCCCTGACCTCTTCGCCGCCGCGGTCGATGGCGTTCCCTGCTCGGACACGGTGCGCCAGGAGACGGGCGCGAACGGCCCCGGGAACATCCCGGAGTTCGGCTCGGTCAAGACAGAAGACGGCTTCAAGGGGCTCTACGCCATGAGCGCCTACTACCACGTGCAGCCAGGCACCAAGTATCCCGCAGTCTTGGTCACGGCGGGAGCGAACGATCCCCGGGTTGACCCCTGGCAGGGCGCCAAGATGGCGGCCGCGCTCCAGGCAGCGACCACCTCCGGCCGACCCATCCTCTTCCGCGTCAACTATGACGCCGGGCACGGCCTGACCGACACCATCGCCCAGCAGGTTTCTGACTGGACCGACATCTTCACCTTCTTCCTGTGGAACTTCGGCGATCCTGCCTTCCAGCCGCGGACGGCGAGCTCGGCCAGCAAGTAGCCTCGTCCCGGCGCCTGCCGCGCAAACTTTCCTCTTCCCGCCTGAAGGTCCCCGGCGTACCCTGTCAACGCCGCGGAAGGAAGGCCCTTTGGGATGAAGAAGAAGTCTGGGCTGGTGCTGGGCTCGATCATCGCGCTGACGCTGGTCTTCTACCTGCTGGCGTACTTCTTCCTTCCGCCTCCGCCACCGACCGCCCCGCTCATGCTCCTCTTCGCGGGCGTTGCTATCGCCCTTGTCTCGCTGGCGCAGGCTCTGTACACCCGCCGTAAGGCCGCCTTGCACCGTCTGCAGGAGCCAGGGGCTGCCAAGGCGCCCAAGTCTCCCGGCGCCTCGAAGTCGCTTTCGCTGGCCTGCGCGCTGGTCCTCACGCCACTCTCCGTCAGCCACGCCTCTGCCCAGCAGGCGCCTCCCCTGAGCGGCCAGCCACCGCTCTCGCTCACCTGCATCGCCAACCCGTCTGCCGCCTCGCCCAACCTGGCCATCGACATCCTTCTGAGCTCGCTCGCGACCAACCCGCGCCAGCGCCCCCTGCGCTATGCGTGGGACGCGTCATCAGGCACCATCCAGCCCTCGGGCGTGGTTCCTGGCTCGGCCACGCTCCGGCTGCAAGGCCTGGCCCCCGGCAGCCGAGTCGCGATCCGGTGCCGTGTAGCCGACGACCAGGGAAACACGGCGGATGCCTCAACCGACGTGATGATCCTCCAGGCCTTCTACTCCGGCCCCCCTCCGCCCCAGCCTCCTGTGCGTGGGGGTGCGCCCACGGGCGGTGGGGTGCCGCCCTCGCACCAGACTGCCTCGGGTGGATCGCCGTCCGGGGGGTCGGGCCCGCCGGCCGACGTCCAGAGCTCCAGGCCCGGCACCGCATCCACCGGCGCCGCCCCACCACGGCTGACCGGCACTGCCTTGCTGCTTCCGCCCCAGACCGAAGACGCCGGCTACGGCCTCACCTCCTACGCCCTGGTCGGCCAGGCGCCTACTCCGGACGCGCGGCCACGCTACCGCGCCTTCTTCCGCGCACTGCTCGACCTGCCCACCGCCGGCTCGCTCTCGGCGTATGTCCCCAAGTCGCACATCAACGTGACCTACATCCCGCTGGCCGATGTGCCGCCTCCCTTTATCCTGGCGTCGCGCGAGACAGAGGCTGACTACCTGCTGGACCACTACGATTACGCGCGCGGCGCTGTCCTGCTCGCGACCCTTCCCGGGCGCACCGGGCCTGGGCCGGTCATCGTCTCCGTCCTCACGCCCATCCGCTACGGCCAGCGGCCCCGCCCCGTCCTGGTGCAGGACCTGAGCACGGCGCAGCCTGTGCTGATGGCGGATTACGTGGCCGACTTCAAACAGCGGGTGGCGCGCGAGCAGTTCTGGGCGCCCGAGACGCTGGCCGCCTTCAGCCTCTCGCTCCGCAACGTGCTCGAGACAGCGGCGATCGGCCTCGGCATGAGCCAGGACGCCGTCCACTCCTGGGTGCAGTTCTCGAAGTGATCCCGATCCCTGGCCCCTCAGCAGCCTGTAAAATTACTCCGGGCGCAGGGGGCCCGACCCCGACTGCGAGCCACCCTTGACACTGCGGCGGATAGAACGCCCCATGCGGCCGCGCCGCAGGCTCCCCCGGTAGCGCGTGCCTGGACCCGCGCTGACTCTCTGATCCTCGCCCTGCTCCTGCTTGTCACCCTGGTCGAGGTCGTCACCCTCATTCGCTGGCACGACCTGCCTGCAGAGGATGCGCTGATGCTGCTGCGGTACGCGCAGCACCTGGTCGAGGGCCACGGCATCACCTGGAATGTGGGCGAGCGGCCGGTGGAAGGCGCGACCGATTTTCTCTTCCTGGTCGTGCTGGCGGGCTGGATCAAGGGCAGCCACCTGTCGCCCATCGTGGCCGGACGAGTGATGCTCGCGGCCATGCATGTGGCCTCGGTGGCGTGGCTGTACGTGGCCTCGCGCCGCCTGTTCGGGGCGCATGTGGCTCTCGCGGCCGGCCTGGCGCTCTACCTCGCGACTGGTCCGGGCCTGCTCCATGCGTCCAATGACTTCAGCCCGCCGTTCTATGGCCTGGCAGCCCTGATGGCCTGGTCGGTCGCCTGCGCCGCTCTGGTCTCTGGTCCGACGCGCAGACGGGCGCTCCTCTTCGCGTTGCTCGCGCTTGTCGTGGGGCTCATCCGGCCGGATGGCGTGCTGCTCGCCTTCTTCATGACTGCGGCGCTTGTCTACTCGCTCCGGGGCGCCTCGAGGCAGCTGGTCCTGGCCACGGTGGCTGTCTTCGTTGCGCTCGGCGGCGCGTATTTCCTGTGGCGCTTCCACTACTTTGGCTACCTGCTGCCAAACCCCTTCTACAAGAAGGGCGGGGGGCACCTTCATCCGGAGTCGCTACGGCTGTCCATCAGTGCCATCTTCAAGATGCTGCTGCCGGCTCTGCCGCTTTTCCTGCTGGGGCTCGTCGCTCCGCACGCGCGGCGCAGGACTGTCTTTGCGCTCATCCCCATCGTCTCGTTCGGCGTGGTCTGGGTGCTGCTTACGCCCGAAAACAACGTCGACATGCGCTTCCAGTACGTGGTGATGCCGCTGGGCCTGCTGTCGGTCCCGCTGGTGCTCGATGGTCTCAAGGAGCAGGCGCGCGCGATGGGGTGGCGTGTGGTGCCCGGGCAACGTTGGACGCTGGCCATGGCAGCGCTGGTCGCCTGCACCCTGCCCATGGATGTGGCCTGGTGGCGTGCGCTTTATCCGGCTGACCCGGCAGGCTCGGGAAACTATGACATTGCTCGCGGCATGGCCAGCTTTGCCGGCCGCCATGACACCATCGTGCTGACAGAAGCGGGCGTGATTCCCTACTTCTCCGGCTGGCGTACGATCGACGCCTGGGGGCTGAACGATGCCGTCATCGTGCATGATCCGCGAGGGCTCACCGGAGAGTACCTCGCGCAAAATCATCCCGCGGTCATCATGTTTTTTCTCGCGCCCAAT
>DASWUY010000346.1:0-5147 GCA_036401435.1 Acidobacteriaceae bacterium
AAAAAAGCCGGCGTCCCCCTCGACGCCCTCACCCGCGTCACCACCCCCAAGGGCGAGTACGTCGCCGCCACCGTCCATCGCCCCGGCCTCTCTCCCGCTGCCGTTCTCTCCGCCCAGCTTCCCGCCGAGATCGCCGCCCTCGCCTGGCCCAAGAACATGTACTGGCGCCCCGGCAAGCCCGAGCGCTACGTCCGCCCCGTCAAGTGGCTGGTCGCCCTCCTCGATCACGCCATCCTGCCCGTCGACTTCGCCGGGGTCCACGCCGCCAACCTCACCTGGGGCCACCGCATCCTCCACGGCCCTCACCCCATCACCCTTCAGCACCCCCGCGACTACCTCGCCGCGCTTCAAAAAGCGCACGTCCTCGCCGACGTCTCCGCCCGCCGCCACACCATCCGCAAGGCACTCGATCACGCCACACGCACAGTTGCAAATGCCCGCTGGCGCGAAGACGAACCCCTTATCGAAACCGTCACCCACCTCACCGAGTGGCCCTCCGTCCTGCTCGGCAGCTTTGAGCCGCACTTCCTCACCCTCCCCGAAGAAGTCCTGGTCACCGTCATGCGCGACCACCAGAAGTACTTCGCGGTCGAGGACGCTCAAGGCAAACTCCTGCCCCACTTCCTCGCCGTCCTCAACACCGCCGGCGACGATGCCCAGATCATCCGCCACGGCAATGAGCGCGTCCTCCGCGCCCGCTTCAACGACGCCCGCTTCTTCTGGAACGTCGACCAGAAGATCCCCCTCACCGCACGCGTCGAGCTGCTAAAATCTGTCACCTTCCAGAAAGACCTCGGCACCTACCACGAGAAAACCCGCCGCACCGAGGCCATCGCCCTCCACCTCGCCCAACTCGCCACCGACCGTAGCGTGCCAGTCGATATTGCCGCCCTCCGCACCGCAGCGCAACTGGCCAAGGCAGACCTCACCTCCGACCTGGTCAAGGAGTTCACCGAGCTGCAGGGCATCGTCGGCGGCCTCTACGCGCAGGCCCAGGGGCTCGGCGACGCAGTCGCGCAGGCCATCTACTGGCAGTACCAGCCCGCCTCCATCTCCGACCCCATCCCCCCCACCACCGAGGGTCAACTCCTCGGACTGGCCGACCGCATCGGCACAATCGTCGACATGTTCGCGCTCGGCCTCGCCCCCACCGGCTCCAAGGATCCCTACGCGCTCCGCCGCGCCGCCAACGCCATCGTGAAAATCCTTGCAGAAGCGAATCTGCCGCTGCTCTTGTTTGAAGTAGTCTCTGCGGCAGAGAGCGAGAACATGCGGGCTGAGAACGACGCCCTCGGCAACTTCTTCCGTGAGCGCGTCGCCTTTTACCTTCGCGACGTGCTGAGCTTCAGTCACGATGTTGAGCATGCGGTCAGCATGGTATCGCACGTCGGCGGCGGCCGGACGCATGGTGAATCCACGATCAGCGACATGGTTGCTCGCTGTGAGGCAGTTACCAAAATGCGAGGCTCCGACGACTTTGCTGCAATCGTGTCTGCTTTCAAGCGCAGCAGCAATATCCTTGCCCAGGCAGGCGACATGGAACTGCAGTACTTGGTCGCTCGGAAGATAGTCGATCCCGCGCTCTTGCAGGATCCAGCAGAGCAGTCACTTTACGATGCAGCACAAAGGCTCATACCGACCGTCGAGGCATTGCGCCAGCAGAACAACTACGTCGCTGCGATTGAGCACATCGCCACACTCCGGCCATATGTTGATCTATTTTTTGAGAAGGTCATGGTCATGGTCGATGATGAGCCGCTACGCTTGAATCGCCTCGTCCTCCTCAGACTGATTACGGGCGAATTTTCGCGTATCGCCGACTTCTCCTTACTCACCCCGGCAGGCAACTGATGCGCCTCTTCCTCCACACCCTCGCCACCGCCCTGCTCCTCTCCGCCCTCACCGCCTGCAGCCAGAGCGTTCCCCCGCTTCAGTACGCCCGGCTCGGCGACCTCAAACTTGACTCCGGCGCCTCCATCCACGACTGCCGCATCGGCTACCGCACCTTCGGCAAACTCAACCCGGACCGGTCCAACGCCATCCTCTTTCCCACCTGGTTCACCGGCCGCAGCGGCGATCTCGCCAGCTCCATCGGCACCGGCAGGCTGGTAGACGACACCAAGTACTTCATCATCGTCGTCGACGCCCTCGGCAACGGCATCTCCTCCTCCCCCTCCAACAGCCAGACCCAGCACGGCCTCGCCTTCCCCGTCTTCTCTATCCATGACATGGTCGTCTCGCAGCATCGCCTGCTTACCGAGACGCTGCACCTCACCCACCTCCACGCCGTCATGGGCTCCTCCATGGGCGGCATGCAAACCTATGAGTGGGTGGTCAGCTATCCAGAGGCCGCCGACCTCGCCATCCCCATTGTCGGCACCCCGCAGCAGAGTTCCTACGACCTTCTCCTCTGGAACGCCGAAAAGACCGCGCTCGAAAGCGATCCCGCCTGGCAGGGTGGCCACTACACCGCCCGGCCCGCGCTCCCCATGGTCGCCTACCTGCATGAGATGAACCTCTCCACCCCCCAGTACCGCGTCGAGCACACCACCCGCGAGCAGTTCTCTGACTACTTCCACCGCATCGGCACCCAGAACAATCTCTCCTCTGACCCCACCGACTATCTGCGCCAGCTCCAGGCCATGATCGCCCACGACATCGCCCACAGCGGCACCCTCTACCAGGCCGCCGCCCGAGTCAAGGCCCGTATGCTCATCGTCAACGCCCGCCAAGACCACATGGTCGATCCGCTCCCGCCCCTCGGCTTCGCGCAGCTCATCCACGCCCAGACCGTCGTCCTTGAGTCCGACTGCGGCCACATGGCCCCCGGCTGCGAGATCAACACCCTCGCGCCCGCGATTAACCGCTTCCTATCCCGGCCCTGAGCCCGGATCTGCGCCAATGTCTGGGCCCGCGTCTGTCCCTGCCGTCCCGCACTCGCCAAAGGTAAGGTTCTCCGCTCCGCTCCCTGACGCCTCCCGCCACTGCTCAAAGAGCCGCCCATAGCTCAGCGTCAGCATCGCCTCCCGCGCCACGCCCAGCCTCCCCGCCAGCTCGTCAATCCAGCTCTCCGGCCCCTCCAGCTCCGCGAACACGCCGATGGGCGTCTGGTCGATCACGCAGTGCCCGGTCTCATCCGCGTACTCGGTCCGCCACTTCTCGTACACAAAACTCTCGCGGTACCCCAGGCTGCGAAAGATCGTCGCCAGCGCCTCGCCATCCGCCACCTCTGTCTCGGTCTCCACGCGATGCTTGTGCCGCTCTCCGGGGTCGTGATCGCCAGGCAGGCACTTGTGCGTCAGCACCCACCGCTCCCCATACCGGCGAATCCGCAGGATCGCCGTCTGCCTCCGTAGCGTGTGCTCCGGCGTATCGAACAGGGTGTTGCGCTCAAAGGTGCTCGGCGTCACCACGCTCAGCCCCGCCGCTTGCAGCTGCTCTGCTAGCAGCGCCCTGTCCGCCACCCGGAACTTGACCTCTACCTCCACTGGGCTCATACGCAACAGGGTACAGCCATCCCATTCGCCGCGCAGCCCGGCGACGCTCCCCGATAATGGAGCTGTGACAACTCTGCGCCTCTACGCTCGCCCCGACGGCTCCGGGCAGCTCGACCCCGCAGGCAGGCAAGCCATCGAGCGCGCCGCCGCCATCCTCCGCGGCGGCGGCACCGTCGCCTTTGCCACCGAGACGGTCTACGGACTCGGCGCCAACGCGCTCGACCCCGCCGCCCTCGCCCGCGTCTTCCTCGCCAAGCAGCGCCCCGCCTGGGACCCGCTCATCGTCCACGTTGCCGAGCCCGCCATGCTGGCCCGGGTCGCCGTCGACCTCGCTCCCGTGGCCCACCTGCTCATCGACCGCTTCTGGCCCGGCCCGCTCACCCTGCTCGTGCCCCGGCATTCCCACTTGCCCTCAGCCGTTACCGCCGGCAGGGAACTGGTAGGCGTGCGCATGCCCGCGCATCCTGTCGCTCGCGCTCTCATCCAGGCTGCCGGCGTGCCCCTCGCCGCGCCCAGCGCCAACACCTTCGGCCACCTCAGCCCCACCACCGCCGCCCACGTGCTTGCCGACCTCGACGGCCGCATCGAAGCCGTACTTGACTCCGGCGACACCACCCACGGCCTGGAATCGACCGTCCTTGATACCACCGTCGATCCCTGCCTGCTCTACCGCCCCGGCGCCATCCCCCTTGAGCAGCTGCGCCACGTCTGGCCGGCCATCGAGCCGTACCAGCAGCCCGCGTCGGATAGCCTCTCGCCCGAAGCCCTGCCATCCCCCGGCCTCGACATTCGCCACTACGCTCCCCGGGCCGCCCTACACCTGGTCCAGCCCGACGCTCAGGACCTGCTCCCCGGCATCCTTGCTGCCCTCGAGGCTGCCCTCGAGCAGGCGCGGCCCAGCCACGCTCGTATCGGCCTCATGCTCCCTCTGTCCATCGGTCTTGACGCCGAGCAGGCAATCGCCGCCGGCGCGGCCCTGGTCTATGCCTGGGGCGAGTGGTCTGACCTGCCCCTGCTCGCCCGCCGCCTCTTCGCCGGCCTGCGCACCCTCGATGAGCAAGGCGCGGACCTGATCCTGTGCCCGCTGCCGCCCCCGCACGGCCTGGGCACTGCCATCCGCGACAGGCTCCAGAAAGCCGCCCGCCGTATCTAACTCATAAGTCCCGAAAAGAAGTGCAACGAAAGATACACGGTAGTTACGTTCCACGTGGAACATCCGGGCACTTACTCCCGGGCAGCAGCAACATGTTCCACGTGGAACACTCGTCACTTAGCTCCGAGCACACCAAATGTTCCACGTGGAACATCCGCACTTAGTCCGGCGCGCAGCGATTGCTCCACGTGGAACATCTCGCTGTCAGCGCTGCAGCGACCGACTCTCCCCCAGCCCTGTCGCAAATGCGTCCAGCGAAAGCGACCGCAGCAGGTTGCGTCGCATGCCCGTCTCTACCTCGCGCAGGCTTCGCGCCGCCGACTCGATCCACGCAAAGCTCACCTCCTGCGCCAGCCGACCGAGCTCCGCCTCGAGGTCCAGGTTGCGCACCAGCGCCGGCCGGCCGGCCTGCAGTAGCAGCAGATCTTCGAGCAGCCCCGTGAACGCCGAGAGCAGCCGCTCTGTCTTCTGCTGTCCATCCGCGCCACCGCGATACG
>DASWUY010000347.1:0-7406 GCA_036401435.1 Acidobacteriaceae bacterium
CTGGGCTCGGCATCGACAGAGGAGATTTATCGCGAGCTGATCCGCCGGTTTGACCGCGAGCCGACCCGCGACGGCCTGCTGAAGACGCCCGAGCGTGCCGCGCAGGCGATGGAGTTTCTGACCCAGGGGTACCAGCAGCACGCGTCAGAACTCTTGACCAGCGCGCTCTTCGCGGTGGACTACGACGAGATGGTGATCGTCAAGGATATCGAGATGTACTCGCTGTGCGAGCACCACGTGCTGCCCTTTTTCGGCCACGTGCACATCGCCTACATCCCGAACGGCAAGGTGGTCGGGCTGAGCAAGCTGCCGCGGCTGGTGGATGCATTTGCCCGGCGGCTGCAGGTGCAGGAGCGCATGACGCGCCAGATCGCCGATGCGATCTGCGAGGCGATCGACCCGCAGGGGGTGGGCGTGGTGATCGAAGCCAGGCACCTGTGCATGATGATGCGGGGCGTGGAAAAGCAGAACTGCGCGACCGTGACCTCGGCGATGCTCGGCGTGTTTCAGAACCAGCCCACACGAGGGGAGTTTCTCTCGCTGGTGCGCAACCCGGCGCGCAGCTTCTGACCGCGGTACGCGACTGTAGAGGCTAACGGGAACAAGTGGGCAAGGGAGCAGGGAAGTGAACGGTCTACTGCTCGTCGACAAGCCGGGTGGCATGACCTCGCACGACGTGGTGGCGCGGGTGCGCCGTCTGATCGGCGAGAAATCAGTCGGGCACCTGGGCACCCTGGACCCCATGGCGACGGGGCTGCTGCCGCTACTGCTGGGCAGCTACACGCGGCTGGCGCGCTTCTTTGGCGCGCTGGAGAAGAGCTATACGGGCAGCATTCGTTTCGGCTTTGCCACCGACACCTGGGACGCGGATGGAGCGCAGGTGGGGGAAGCGGTCGATCCGCTGTTGACGCTGGACCAGCTGCGTGATGCTGCCGCAGGCTTCGTCGGCGAGTCAGAGCAGATGCCTCCTGCCTACTCGGCAAAGAAGATAGGGGGCAAGCCGGCGTATGCCATCGCGCGCAGCGGCGAGACGCCGCGTTTGAAGGCGGCACGCGTGACCATTGACGAGTTCTCGATAGGCGAGTTGGCGGGTAGCACGGCTTGCTTTGCCATGCGCATTTCATCCGGCGGGTACGTGCGGTCGGTAGCGCATGAACTCGGCCAGCAGATGGGCTCCGGAGCGCACCTGTGCAGCCTGCGTCGGGTGGCGGCTGGAGAGTTCAAGGTTGAGGATGCGATGACGCTCGAGGCCCTGCGGGAGGTGGTGGAAGCGGGAAAGCTGGGCGAGTTTCTGCCGCATCCGCGTACGTTGCTGGCCGAGCTGCCTGCGGTGACAGCAGACGCGGGCACGCTGGTGCGTCTGCGCAACGGGATGCAGGTGAACCTGCCGGAGTTTTCGCGCGCGGAGCAGGTAAGGATCTTTGCCGGCCAGGCCGAACTTGCCGCCATCGGTCGACGGGTGGCGGGAACGCTCTTTCAGCCGCTGGTCGTGTTGAGCGAGAGGCCTACTTCCTGAGCAGGGGCAGGAGCGCGGGGAGCAGGTTCCTGGCGACGACCTGGTAGCCCTCGCCATTGGGGTGGATGCCGTCGCCGGACATGAGGCCCGGCACCCCGTACACATCCTGGAGGATGAAGGGAAGCAGCGGCACCTTGTATTTGCGGGCGAGCGCGGGGTACATCGCGTCGAACTGCTGGACGTAGTCGGGACCGAGGTTGGGGGGCATGAGGATGCCGGCCAGGAGCACACGCACGTGCGCCCGCTGCAGCGTTTCTATAATGGTGCCGAGCTGCGCGGCAGTGATGGAGACGGGCATGCCGCGGAGGCCGTCGTTGGCGCCGAACTCGACCACCGCGACATCGGGATGCATGGCGACGACGGCAGGAAGGCGGCCGAGTGCGTCCTTGGTGGTGGCGCCGCTCATGCCCTGCTTGAGGATGCGCGCCTGGATGCCCTGCTGGAGCAGGTCTGTCTGGAGGAAGTCAGGATAGCTTTGCCCGTAGGGCGCGCCATAGCCGTAGGTGAGGCTGTCGCCGAAGCAGAGGATCCGGGTCTGGTGCGGGGACTGCGCCAGCCCCAGGCTGAGAGTGAAGGGAAGCAGGAGCGCGAGGAGGGGTTTGAAGCAGCATCGCATCCTCTCCAGTGTACTGCCCCTGGCCCAGTGTGCTGCCGCTGGCGCTGCGATGCGTGGGGTGGATGGAGGCTGGACAATCGGTGCGTCCCCTGGCGCGCCGGGCACGTCCAAAGGATGGGCGAAGTGCAAGGAGCGCGATGATTGAAGCACGTGGAGTGAAAAAGTCACTGCGCACGGGAGCGACTGCGGTCGAGATTCTGAGGGGGATCGACCTGCTGGTGCCGCAGGGGCAGTTCGTGGCCATCATGGGTTCGTCGGGCAGCGGCAAGAGCACGCTGCTGGGCCTGCTGGCGGGCTTGGACACGCCGACCGCGGGCCAGGTGCTGGTGGACGGGGTGGACATTACGCACCTAGAGGAAGACGCGCTGGCGCAGGTGCGCGGGCGCAAGATCGGTTTTGTCTTTCAGTCCTATCAACTGATTCCTACGCTGACCGCGCTTGAGAATGTGCTGCTGCCGTTTGAGCTGAACGCGGTGCGCGGCAAGCGGGCGCCGGGAGCGCCGAGCCTGCGCGAAGAGGGCCAGGCGCGGGCGGAGACGCTGCTGACCAGCGTGGGGCTGGGGGAGCGGCTGGACCACTACCCGGTGCAGTTGTCGGGCGGCGAGCAGCAGCGGGTGGCGCTGGCGCGGGCCTTTGTGCTGGAGCCACCGATTGTGCTGGCCGATGAGCCGACGGGCAACCTGGACTCAGTGAATGGCCAGCATGTGCTGGAGCTGCTGACGACTCGGCAGCGGGAGGCGGGGACGACGCTGGTGATGGTGACCCATGACCCGCAGATTGCCGAGCGTGCCGACAGGCGGGTGGTGCTGCGGGACGGGCTGGTGATCTCGGACGAGTCGGTGAGCAGGGCGGACGCGGGGCTGCAGGCGGTGTCGATGACAGGGGGGCTGCGCTAGATGGCTGTTGCTGCTCCTGCGGCCCCGCCGGTGCGCGCCGCTGCCCTGGAACAACCGGGCAAAAAGCCTGCGTTGCCGTGGTCCTCCGCGATTCGGATCGCCGCGCGAGAGCTGCGGGCCTCGCGCGCCAAGTTTGCCTTCGTCGTGCTCTCAGTAGCTATTGGTGTGGGTGCGCTGACCGGGGTGCGCGGGTTCTCTGAGAGCCTGGCCAGGGTGCTGCTGCTGCAGGCTCGAGGGATTCTGGCAGCGGACCTTTCAGCGCGCATGAGCCGCGAACTCTCTGGGCAGGAGCAGGCGCGTCTGGACGCGTTTACGGCGTCGGCGCACGTGGAGCAGACCAAGGTGACCGAGCTGGTCTCCATGGCCGCGCTTACTACCGACCCGGTGCCGCTGCTGATCACGCTCAAGGTCGTTGACCCGAAGGTGTACCCGTTCTACGGCTCAGTGAAGCTGGACCCTGCGGTAGGCCTGTCGACCCTGCTCACCAACACGACGGTGGTGGTGGACGAAAGCCTGCTGGTGCGGTTGCGCGCGCAGGTAGGGGACACGCTGCGCATTGGCGGGCACCTGTTCCGGATCGCGGGGCTGATCCGCAAGGAGCCGGACCGGCTGACAGCGGGCGTAGGCGTGGGGCCGCGGGTGATGATGACGCGGAGCGCGGTGCAGCAGACGGGGCTGCTGCAGCCGGGCAGCCGGTGGACGGAGCGGTTTCTGTTTCGGCTTGATCCGCAGCAGGCGATCGCGCCTATCCGGTCGCAGCTGCAGGACATTTTGCCGGAGGCGCAGATTGCGGACTTTCGCGAAGGAGCACCGGCGCTGAGCGAGGGGCTGGACCACGCGACGGGGCTGCTGAGCCTGATCTGCCTGGTGGCCATGGTGCTGGGCGCGATTGGGGTAGCGATGGCCATGCGCGCTCACCTGCAGGAGCGGATTGACGGCATCGCGATCATGAAAGCCATGGGCGCGCGCTCCTCCGACGTGCTGCGCATTTACGTGCTGCAGACGCTGATGCTGGGTGGAGCGGGAGCGCTGCTGGGCGTGGTCCTGGGGCTCGCGGTGGAGTTCGCGCTGCCCGCGGTGCTGGGCTCGCTGCTGCCGCTGCGGCCGCCGCTGCGCCTGCCGGTGGGGGCGGTGTCAGCGGCGTTTGGCACGGGCATTCTGACGACGATGCTGTTCTCGATTCCGCCGCTGCTTGATGTGCGGAGCATACGGCCGAGCGTGGTGCTGCGGCGGCTGGTGGAGAGTGCGGACCCCGCGGCGAAGCGGCCGCTGTGGGAGCGGTTGCGCGGGGCACGGGTACAGCTGATCTCGGTGACGGCGATCCTGCTGGGGCTGGCCGGGATTGCGGCCGGGCTGTCCGACTCGTGGAAGGGCGGGATGTGGTTTGCGGGGGCGCTGGCGGCTTCGCTGGCCATTCTGCTGGGGCTGGCGGCGTTGCTGCTGCGGGGGCTGCGGTGGCTGCTGGGGCGGACGCGCCTGGCGCTGCCCTCGGCGGTGCGGCAGGGGCTGGCCAACCTGTACCGGCCGGGCAACCAGTCGGCTGCGGTGCTGGCGGCGCTGGGCGTGGGGGTGATGCTGATCCTCAGCGTCTTCCTGATGCAGAGCTCGATCGTGGCGGCGATGCACAGCTCGATCGCGTCGAAGACGCCGAATGTTTTCATGATCGACATCAGCAGCAGCGAGGTTGCGGGGCTGCGTTCGCTGTTGAAGCAACAGCCGGGGGTGAGCGGGGAGCTGGATGCGCTGCCGATTCTTTCTGCGCGGATCACGAAGCTGGGCAACGCGCCGGTCGACAAGCTGGACGCAAATGCGTACCCGCGGTATCTGCGGCGTACGGTTTCGCTCACCTGGTCTGACACGGAGCCGGAGGGTCTCCGGCTGACCGAGGGCGCCTGGTGGAAGCCGGGCAGCGATGGGGACCAGTTTGCGGTGCTGGATCGCATTGCGCGGCGGCTGCACCTGCATGTGGGGTCGGAGCTTACCTTTGAGTCGAATGGGCAGACGATTGTCTCGCATGTGGGCGCGGTATTTTCTGTGGATGGGCAGCACATCTCAAGCCGCAGCGAGTTTATCTTTGGGCCGCGGCAGCTGGCCGGGCTGCCGGTGATCTGGTACGGCGCGGTGCATGTGGCGCCGGCGCAGATTGCGAGCATGCAGCGCGCGCTGTTTGCTGCCTACCCGACGGTGACGGTGATCAACGTGGCGGACATCCTGGACACGCTGCAGACGCTGATCGGGCAGATTACGCTGGTGATTCGCTTTCTGGCGGGATTTTCCATCCTGTCGGGGGCGGTCATCCTGGCTTCCAGCGTGGCGAGCACGCGGTATCGGCGCATTCGCGAGGTGGTGGTGCTGAAGACGCTGGGGGCGACGCGCAACCGGATTGCGGCGGTCTTCAGCGTGGAGTTCCTGGTGCTGGGACTGCTGGCGGGCATTGCCGGGGCGCTCTTTGGCAATGGGCTGTCGCGCATCCTGCTGCATCTGCTGGAGGTGGACTTTGTCTCGAGCTGGTGCGCCGACCTGCTCGCGGTGCTGATCACGGTGGGGCTGGCGATTGCGACCGGCTGGGCGGCCAGCTTCCGGATCTTGGGGCAGAAGCCGCTGGAGGTGCTGCGCGAGCAGTAGTGCGCAGCCGTTTGACCTTGCCGCGCTGTGCTTTTATCATCAAGAGGTTGCTGCGTGCCCTGTCTGGGGGATCGCCTGCACTGCCCCCTCGTTCAATGGTAGGACAGCTGACTCTGACTCAGCATATCGGGGTTCGAATCCCTGGGGGGCAACCAAGAGCATGTAAACGCGCCCTTGAGGCGCGCTCTTCTCTGCCCCTTTCGGCCCCTTCTTGTACCTCCTAGCACTTCTCAAGATAATAAGTATCTTATCGATGACTCGGCTATCCGGGGTACGCGGACAAGCGTACACCGGTGGCGCGACGCAGTTCCAGCATCAGGACTGGCTCGGAACTGAGCGCATCCGCACCACCTACAATGGGGCTGTGCAAGGCCGCTATACGCAGCTTGCATTCGGGGATGGATACCAACTGATCTCCGGCACCGATACCGACGACAACCACTTCGCCAGCCTGGACTACGACGCGCCCATGCAGAACTCGCATGCGCAGTTTCGCGAGTTGGATACCACTTACGGACGGTGGATGAGCCCTGATCCCTATGACGGTTCTTACGATGCCAGCAACCCGCAGAGCTTGAATCGCTATGCTTACGTTCTGAATAATCCTCTATCTCTTAGCGATGCAAGCGGACTTGACTACATAGACAGCGGAGGTAATTATTGCTATCAATGGTCGTACGTGAACAGCGACAACGTGGATGTGGCGGAGGTGGAATGTGTTTCAATAGGAGCTGGCGGAGTAGGGTCAGGCCCGCCCTGCCCACCATTAATTAGCGCAGGCGTTCCCCATGGCACTGAACCCTGCACACAGCAGTCTGGCTCGGGTCCATCTGCTTCAGGCGGATCTTCTGGAGGAACCTCAGGTTCATCCGCCCCAAGTAAATGTCCTGGCTGTAGTTTGCCACATCAGACCGCACAGCAGTGTGCGACCGATATTGCAAACCACTTTAGTATCGCAGGGCTTTTACCTGGAGCCCCCGGCACAGGAAGCTCATTTGGCGGAGGTTTCGTCGGCGGATTGTTAGGTAACAACGTAACGAATGTTACGGGTATATGGAACACCGTCTTTAACGGCGGCAGCCCGTCGAGCACAGCCGGAAACATTACGGGCGCGGGAGCTGGCCTGGGCATGGGCTCATCAGTAGGCGCAAAAGGCCCTGTTTCCGCTGTGATTAGTCAGATCGCCCCAAGGGCGCTTGGTGAGTTCATAGATGCTGCATTGCTTCCAAAGTGGATCTTTGATGCTGGGATCTATGGCGCAGCTCTTAGCTATTGCAAGACCGGAACGTATTGAGGTGAATGATGAACGCAGCTCATGATCTCTTACAATCCATACGTGATTTCGGCTGGCCTTTGTTTGCCTATGCAATCTTCGCTCCAATTCCGACGTATATTCTTCCAAGTGGCCGATCGCGCGAGGAAAAGACTACAAGGCTCCTCTTCATCGGAATGCTAATTGCTGCAATCGAGGTTTGCTTCTTCCTTGGAACAGAGAGCAATGATGCCTGGCAGGTTGCGCGACTGAATCCGGCATGGGGCATCTATGTTCTGCTTCTCTTATTTGTGGCTGTCGGCGCAGGAGGCAGGTGGGTACTCGTTCGGGCTCGTGAAAATCGAACGGCTATTAGCATTAACGGAGAGGCGGCGCTTCAACTCTCAGTGACTACGTCGCAAAGTAAGTCTTATATCGTCGGTTGTATCGTATGGACAGTTGCTGCAATATTGGCTGTACTTTGGCTTGCAAATATCGCTA
>DASWUY010000348.1:0-9587 GCA_036401435.1 Acidobacteriaceae bacterium
CTCGGGATCCGGTTCTGCCCTCTTCGGGCTGTATCCGGATGCCGACTCGGCGCGTGCTGCGGAGTTGCGGCTCGAAGCGTTGGGCGTGCGAAGCCTGCGCACACGGATGCTCGGACGCTCAGCCTATTGGCAGCAGATGCAGGCTGCCGAGGGTTGAAGGCCCAGGCTGGGACGAGAACCAAGGCCCGACGAGGACTAGGCTTAAGGACAGGGACTTGGCGGATGACTTGATCCGGCCGAGGCGGAGCGCTGAACTGTTGGGCGATCGACTAATGGTAGGTCAAGTGCCTTTGACGCACTTTGTCTAGGTTCGAATCCTAGTCGCCCAGCCATCCACGCACCGCAGAGTTGGTTTTCTGAGTTCGAGCGTTTGTGAGAGGTAGTAAGAGCACGTTGTCAGAAGGCTTAAGGGTGCCACGCCCCCAACAAGGCGGACACCCGGCGGCAAGGCAGAGCAGGCAAACCCGGGCCAACCAGCTCGAGGAGTCCAGAGCATGACAGCAAGGGACGAGCAGGCGCAGCAGGAGACGGCGAGCAAGCAACAGGAGGGAACGTACAACGGGGTCGACGGCCGCGCACCGGATGGCCGCACGGCTGAAAGCAGGAACGGCGATGGCCGTGCCAAGCCGGCGTCCGAACGCAAACGCACCCGGCACCTGGGCGAGGACAAGGGCTTCCGCATCTTCTCAGGCGGCGCCAACCCGGAGTTGGCCCAGGAGATCTGCCGGCACATCGGCGCGCCGCTTGGAGAAACCAAGCTGCTGCGTTTCGCCGACGGAGAGATCCACTTCCAGCTGCTTGAGAATGTGCGCGGCGCAGACGTGTTCATCGTCCAGCCCACCTGCAAACCTGTGGATCAGAACCTGATCGAGTTGCTGATCATGATTGACGCGCTCAAACGAGCGTCGGCTGCACGCATCACGGTCGTCGTTCCGTACTACGGATATGCCCGGCAGGATCGCAAGGACCGCCCGCGGGTCGCGATCACGTCAAAGCTGGTGGCTGACCTGCTGGTCACGGCCGGCGCCAACCGGGCACTATTTGTGGATCTGCATGCGGCGCAGATTCAAGGGTTCTTTAACATTCCGGTCGACCACCTGTTTGCGTCCCCGGTCATGATCAGCTACTTTCGCGAGCTCGATCTGCCGAACCTTACCGTGGTCTCACCGGACGCCGGAGGCGTGGAGAGGGCGCGCTTCTTTGCCACCAAAATGGGCGCGCCCCTGGCCATCGTCGATAAGCGCAGGACGGATATGAACGTGACTGAAGTGATGCATGTGATCGGCGAAGTTCGCGGGCAAACCTGCCTGATCATCGACGACATTGCAGACACGGCCGGCACGTTGGTCAAGACCGTCGACGCGCTCCTGGCACAGGGCGCAGACCAGGTGTATGCGTGCGTGTCGCACGCGGTTCTCTCGGGCGAGGCGATTCTGCGCATCATGCGGTCGCCGCTCAAGGAGCTGGTGGTCACGGACTCGATTCCTCTGAATGAAGAGGCGCGAGCCGCGCAGGCGGCAGGCAAGATCACGGTGCGGTCCATCGCCGGGCTGTTGGGCGCGGCGATCGAGAGCATTCACATGGAGACGAGCGTGAGCACGCTGTTCTCCTGAACACAGGCTAGAAAGCGGGCTGCCGCTCTGCGGTAGTTCTTCAACACCGGCGCGAGCCGGCGAGGGTAAGTCAGCAAAAGGGAGCAGGGCCCCCGGGGCTTGTGCCCGAAGGAAGAGGACAGACGTGAGTACAGCAACGGAAAACAAGGCTCCGGAGGTGGTTGTCGGGACCCCCCGCGAAGGCAAGTTCAACAAGAATGCGGCACGGCGGGTGCGCGTGCGCGGCAAGCTGCCGGCCGTGGTCTACGGCGCCAAGGAGGCAGCCATCGCGCTCGAGCTCGACCCCAAGCAGATGCTGCGCATCCTGCACTCCGAGAGTGGGCACAACACCATCTTTGACCTCGAAATCACTGGCTCCGCGGCCAAGGCCAAGGCCATGATTGTGGACTGGCAGTTTGAGCCCATCAAGGACAATCTGATCCACATGGACCTCAAGCGGATCGCGCTCGATGTGCTCATGCAGGTCGACGTGCCGGTGCAGCTGATCGGCACCCCGATTGGCGTCAAGATGGATGGCGGGATGCTCGACCAGGTGCTGCGCGAAGTTTCGATCGAGTGCCTGCCTGCAGATATTCCAAGCCACATCGACGTCGATGTGAGCGAGCTGAAGATTGGAGACGGCATCCGCGTTGCCGACCTGCCCGGCTGGTCTGCCGAGGGTGGCAAGTTCCGGTTCCTTGACGAGGAAGATGCCATGGTGGCGCACGTAACCTCAATCCGCGAAGAAGTGGTCGAGACCGCCGACGCGCTGGCTGCGGCCGTGCCGGCCGAGCCCGAGGTCACCAAGAAGGGCAAGGGCGACGCCGCTGCGCCGGCTGCCGAAACGCCCGCGAAGAAGTAGCCGGTGTTCCTGGTCGTCGGGCTCGGCAATCCCGGCATCGAGTACCAGTTCACGCCGCACAATGCGGGCTTCCTCGCAATCGACCGTATCGCCTCGCGGCATGGAGCGACAGTGGCGAACCGGCGAGGCCGGGCACAGACCGCGAGGGTCCTGCTGGGCAGCAGGGAAGTGGTTTTGGCCAAGCCAGAGACGTTCATGAACGTCTCTGGTGTCTCAGTAGCAGCCCTGGTCGGGCAGCTAGGTGTGAACCCGGCCAGCGACCTGGTCGTGGTGTACGACGAGTTGGCATTGCCCCTGGGTTCGATCCGGGTGCGCCCCGGGGGTAGTTCCGGGGGGCACAACGGAGCCAGGTCGATCATCGGCGCGCTGGGCATGGAGACATGGCCGCGCGTGCGGATCGGGGTAGGACCGGAGATTGGCCAGCAGCACGGGCGGCGTGGCAGCAGCTATCTGCTCGCGCCCATGCGCAGGATGGAGTTGCAGGTGCTCGACGGCGCGCTCGATCAGGCAGCCGATGCAGTGGAAGCGATCGTCGCCGAAGGAGTACCGGCGGCGATGAACAGGTTCAATCGTCGCGAGCGAAACGGCCCGGCGGAGTAGCCCAGATTTGTACCTGCGACGGTGACAAGCCGGGCGCGAGGGGAAGAGAGAGCGGAATGGAACGTTTTTACGAAGTGATGTTTATCGTGCGTCCGGATGTGCTCGAGGAAGATCTTGACAAGCTCATCCAGGGCTTTGAGGCTACCGTCACCAGTGGGGGCGGGGCCATCCGCAATACCGAGAAGCTGGGCCGCCGCAAGCTGGCCTACGCGGTGCGAAAGTTCAACGACGGCAACTACGTGGTCCTGACCATCGACGCTGACGGGGCCCTGGTAGCTGAGCTCGAACGCCGCCTTCGCGTCTCTGAGCCCGTGATCAAGTACCTCACCGTGCGCATGGACGAAGAAGAGAAGCGGCTGGACAAGGTCCGTGCCCTGCGCGCCAGTAAGAAGAAGCTCAGCGCCATGCCGCCGGCTGAACCCGCCCAGGCGCCCGCTGCGACGCCGGTTGCTCCCGCAGCCGCCGCTCCCGTCGCTCCGGCCTCGGTACCTGTCACCCCGGGCGTCGAAACCCCGGCAACGGCTTAAGCACGTACCTAATCAGGCCGCCCCTCCCTGCGGTTCGGGGGTGCCTGGCTGAACTGACACCCAGCAACCTCCGCTGTGACTGACAGCGGCTGAAGGAAGAAGAAAATGGCTGACGAGACAACGACTCCGCGCTCCGAGAGCGCCGCTCCTTACACTCCCGCACCCTCTTCGGGCGGGCACAGCTCCGGGGGACACAGCTCCGGTGGCCACAGCTCCGGCGGCCACAGCTCTGGCGGCCCTGGCGGTGGTGGCGCGCCACGCACCGGTGGCCCGCGCCCCGGTGGCGCCGGCGGCCGCAAGTTCTTCCGCCGCAAGAAGGTCTGCAAGTTCTGCGTCGAGAAGATTGAGGCCATCCCCTACCGCGACGTGCGGCTGCTGCAGCAGTTCGTCGCCGAGCGGGGCAAGATCACGCCGCGCCGCCTGACCGGGGTCTGCACGACGCATCAGCGCCGCCTGACCCGCGCCATCAAGCAGGCTCGCAACATCGCGCTGCTGCCCTTCGCGGCACGCTACTAGTCCAGGAACGAACGAGCAGCAGGAGCGCGATCGCGCCTGACCAGCTGGAGGGAGTTTTCACCATGGAAGTCATACTCAAGGAAGATGTCGAGCACCTCGGCCACCGCGGCGATGTGGTCAAGGTGGCAGACGGCTACGGCCGCAACTACCTGCTGCCCCACAAGCTGGCCATGCAGGCCAACGCCGCGAACAAGGCTGTCATTGAACAGATGAAGAATTCGGCTGTGCGCCGCACCGCGCGCGAAAAGGCGGAGGCCGAGAGCCAGGTAGCGCTCATCGAGGCGATCACGCTCGAGTTCTCGCGCAAGGTCGGCGAGAACGAGCAGCTCTTCGGTTCCGTTACCTCGTCCGATCTCGCGCATGAGCTCGAGCACAAGGGCTTTTCGCTGGACCGCCGCAAGATTCACCTGGAAGAGCCGCTCAAGCAGCTCGGCGAATACCTCGTCCCTGTCAAGCTGCATCGCGAGGTAACGGCCCACCTCAAAGTCACCATCAAGAGCGACGCGACCGCCTGAGGCAACTCCAATTTACGCGACACCCGCGTAGCCGCTCTCCTCTGTGAGGGCGGCTTCTCTCTGCCCGGAACGGCATCTATCTCTTCATCCACCGCTTGCCCGGGGGCTCCTGTGTCCAAGCCGATCGCCATTTACTACGAGCAGCCGCATTGGTTCCAGCCGCTCTTTGCCGAGCTTGATCGCCGCGGCCTTCCCTACGCCAAGCTCCACGCCGCGCAGCATGCCTTTGGCATCGACGATCATCCGGAACGCGAGTATGCGCTGGTCGTCAATCGCATGAGTCCTTCGGCTTGGAACCGTGGCCATGGCGACGCCATCTTCTACACGCTGGCCTACCTGGAGCACCTCGAACAGCGCGGCGTGCGCGTCATCAATGGCACCGCTGCCTACCGAAGTGAGTTGTCCAAGGCCGCGCAACTTTCCATGCTCGATACGCTGGGCTTGGCCTACCCTCGCGCCCGCGTCATTCATCGGGCGCAGCAGGCGCCTGCTGCTGCCGAGGGCCTGCGTTGGCCGGTTGTGCTCAAGCCAAATATCGGCGGCTCGGGGGCGGGCGTGACGCGCTTCGACACCCAGCAAGAGCTGGATCGCGCGGCCGGCGCCGGAGAACTGGCTCCGATCGTGGAAGGCAGCCTCGATGGGACCGCGCTCGTGCAGGAATTCATTCCCGCTGAGGGACAGTACATCGTGCGCTGCGAGGTGCTGAACGGCCGCTTTCTCTATGCCATCAAGGTTCACCTTACCGGCGAGACATTTGATTTGTGCCCGGCAGATATCTGCCGCACCACGGGCGGCGTGGACCTGGCACGCGGCGCATGCGCCATCGACGCACCCAAATCGGGCATCCGCGTCGAGGGCTACCAGCCTCCCGGACCCATCGTCGCCGACGTGGAACGCATCATGAACGCCGCTGGGATCGAACTCGGAGGGGTGGAGTACATGATGGACGCGCGCTCCCAGGGCTTGCCTGAGCAAGGGCGGCCCCTCTACTACGACATCAATGCGCTCTCGAACTTCGTCGCGGACGGTCCGCGGGTCGTTGGCTTCGATCCGTTCGCAAAGCTTGTCGACTGGCTGCAAGCGGAGGCTTCAGCCGATCAAAACGCATGGCAGGCTCAGCCCGACCTGGCTGCCAAGGCCCTCTAATGGCATTGCGGACGATGCGGTACGGCTTCTGGCTGCCCGTCTTCGGCGGCTGGCTGCGCAATGTCGAAGACGAGGGGATGCACGCTACCTGGGCCTACGCGAGCCGTCTGGCCTGTCGAGCAGAAGAGCTCGGGTACGACCTTACGCTGATCGCCGAGCTGAACCTGAACGACATCAAGGGTGTCGAGGCGCCTTCGCTCGATGCCTGGTCCACCGCCGCCGCGCTCGCGGCCGTCACCACCAAGCTGGAGCTGATGGTCGCCGTCCGCCCAACCTTTCATAATCCTGCGCTGCTTGCCAAGCAGGCAGCAAACATCGATCACATCGCCGGCGCCCGGCTGACGCTGAACGTGGTCTCGAGCTGGTGGGCCGATGAGGCGACCAAGTACGGCATCCAGTTCGACCAGCACGATGACCGCTACGCGCGTACCAGCGAGTGGCTCGACGTGCTCCATGGCTGCTGGTCCCAGCAGAGTTTTTCCTATGACGGCCGCTACTACAAGGTGGCGGAAAACACCCTCTCACCAAAGCCTGTAAGCAAGCCGCGCCCGGCGATTTACGCAGGCGGCGAGTCCGATGCGGCCAAGCAGCTCATCTCCTCCAAGTGCGACGCCTACCTGATGCACGGCGACTCGCCGGCCACCGTGGGTCGCAAGATTGAAGACATGCGGGAACGCCGGGAACGCGTGGGCCTGCCGCCGATGACCTACGGAGTAGCCGCGTATGTGGTCCTGCGCGACACGGTTGAAGCAGCGCAGCGTGAGGTCCTGCGCATCACCGACGTGCAGCAATCAGCGCAAGGGTACAAGAACTACCAGCAGTGGATTACCGGGTCCAAGCTGGAGCAGAAGATCTCGCTCGAGGACTACTCGGTCTCAAACCGAGGATTGCGCTCTGGCCTGGTTGGTACCGCTGACCACATCAAGGAACAGCTGGCCAACTTCTCGGATGCTGGAGTCGACTTGGTCCTCCTGCAGTCGAGTCCACAGCTCGAGGAGATGGAGCGCTTCTCGGAGCAGGTCATGCGCTGAGCTCCTCAGCCTGCCGCGACTTTGAAGGACTCAGCGGCCGGCAAGCAGCCCACGCTCCTGCTCTTCAGCACGCCGCCGCGTGAAAACCAGTGCAGCTTCCACCTGCGCGCGGTCATGGGGCGTGGGCGCAGCCAGGTAAGATTCCATCTGGTCCGATGCTTCTTTCCACCGCTGTGCTATCTGAAGTGCATTGGCCCGCAGCAGGTGCGTTTCGGTGAAGCTACTGGGTGCCTCCTTGAGCGCAAGCTCGCTCCAGTGCAGCGCGCTCTCCACATTCTTCCGCCCTACCTCCGCTCGGGCCCTTTCATACTTCGCCTGCCATGCGGCCGTATCCTGCGCCCGCATGTTGCTCAGGATCAAGGAGGCCTGGTCGTATCGCTCCAGGCTGTTGTAGGCGGTGGCAATCAGCAGAGAGACCCAGGCCGCGTCCGGCTCAATCTGTTGAGCCTGCAGCGCATCCTGTAGCGCCACGTCATACCGGTGCGCGCTCACCTCCTCGTCTGCCATCAGCACGTAGGCTTCCGCAAACCTGGGGGCAATCTTCAGCGCCTCCTCAATCTCGCGCTTGAACCGGTTGACGTCGTGCTTCCGCATCGCCAACCTCGCGTGCTCATAGTGTTCTCGTGCCTTGGCTGGGATCTGCAACCCGGCGACCGAGATCGTTGCTGCTGCCGCCACCGTCGGGCGAGCTTTCTGGTCGGGAGCCTGCGCCCGCGCTTGCATGGCTGTTGCCCCGCAGAAGATTACAGAGACTACACACAAAATCATTCGACTTCCGTAGGAAAGGCGCATGGACTACCCTCGTCATGCACCTGAGCGTAAGCGTCTCCTTGAGCCCTCCCGGGTTACCGATGGTGCGATTTCAGTCCATCGTCACCTGCTTTCCCAAAGCTGCTCTCTTTCCGTTGACAAGCTGGCCCGGGTGCAAGTGGCGGCCAGCTGTCCGCACGCGCTGGTATCCTTTGCCATGCTTCGTTGTCCAGCTCTTTCTCTCCTAGTCGCCCTGCTCTTCGCTCCCCTCTCCTACGCACAAGCCGCACCAGCCGATGGCTCCATGCCCCACCTGGTCGACGATCACGGCCGCTACGCCCTGATGGTGAGTGGCGCTCCCTACCTCATGTTGGGCGGGCAGATCAACAATTCAAGTACCTGGCCCTCGCAGATGCCCAAGGTCTGGTCAGCAGTAGACGCCATGCACTTGAACACCGTCGAGGCGCCGATCTACTGGGAGCAGCTGGAGCCCATGCCCGGCGCCTACAACTACTCTGCCGTGGACATGCTCCTGGCCGGCGCACGCGAGCACCACGTGCACCTGGTCGTGCTGTGGTTCGGTACCTGGAAGAACGGCAGCCCCGGCTACACGCCGGCGTGGGTCAAGCTGGACCACACCCGGTTCCCTTACCTCGTCGGCAAGGACGGCAAGCGTTACTTCTCCATGCCGCCCTACAACCAGGCCCTGCTGGAGCTCGACAAGGCCGCGTTCGTCGCCCTCATGCGTCACCTCAAGCAGGCCGACCCGCAGCATACCGTCTTGATGGTGCAGGTGGAGAACGAGTCGGGCGTCTGGGGGGCAGCGCGGGACTACTCCGCGGCCACGGAGAAGCTCTTTGCGCAGCCGGTGCCCGCCCCGGTCCTCAAGGCAATGAACAAGACCGAAGCCGGGACCTGGTCCGAGGTCTTTGGCGAAGATGCCGACGAGTACTTCCACGCCTACTCCATCGCCACCTACATCAACGAGATTGCGGCGGCTGGCAAGCGCGCCTACCCCTTGCCGCTGTACGTGAACGCTGCGCTGCGCAGCCCACTCCACCCCAGCCGGCCCCCAAGCTTTGAAAGCGGCGGCCCAACCGACGATGTGCTTCCCCTGTGGAAGGCAGCCGCCCCGGCCATTGACATCGTTGCCCCGGACATCTACCTGGGCGATTATCCCAGCTACACCCGGGTGCTTGAGCTCTACCATCGCCCTGACAATGCGCTGTTTGTTCCTGAGACCGGGAACGGCGAGGCCTTTGCGCGCTACTTCTTCGCTGCCGTTGGAGCGCAGGCCATAGGCTGGTCCCCGTTCGGCATCGACCGGACCTGGCGCCTGCCCGAGGACTCGGAAAGAGTGGACGGAGACGCTCCCTCCCCGGTGGCGCTCAACTACCAGATCGTCGGACCCATGCAGCGGGAAATTGCAGCGCTCAGCTTTGCCGGCAAGGTACGCGGCTCCTCCGAGGATCCCCTGACACACACCCAGCAGCTGCAGTTTGCCCCTGAAGGAGGGGTGCCGGCGCGCTGGGAGGCAGTGGTGAGCTATGGCCAGGGAGCCTCCTACTCGTCGCGACCGGCGCCAGGCAATGAGAAGCCGATAGGCGGCGCCCTCGTGGCGCAACTGGGCCCGGACGAGTTCCTTGTCACGGCGGTGCACGCGCGCGTGGACTTCGCGCCGGTGACCACGCTGACCGGCACCGAAAAGCCGCAGCGGCTGTGGGCATTGGTTGAAGAGGGCAGCTACCTGGATGGCAAGTGGCAGACCACACGCATCTGGAACGGCGACCAGACCGACTACGGGCTCAATTTTCGCGACCGGGTGCAGGTGCTGCGAGTGAGGCTCTCCACGTTCTGACGGGTGCTGGCCAAGCCCTTATTGCAGGTCCATGCGGGACGACGCGCCTGGCTCCGGGTGCGGCTGCGCGTCTACCTCTGCCTTGAGGGCCAGCAGCCACCAGGCCCCTGCCGCGACAACCGCCACAATCCCCAGCGTCTGGCCCGGAGTAAACGCACCCCCCACCAGCCACTCACCCGCCGGACGAGTC
>DASWUY010000349.1:0-8698 GCA_036401435.1 Acidobacteriaceae bacterium
CCGGGGCTGCTGTCGGGCTGCGGTCGTGTGAATTCGGACAGCATTACGCCGATCGCGAGTGCGCTACGGGCAGCCGAGCGGCACCAGGAAACGGGGGCGCCGGCGCGCATCCGGGGCATCGTGACCTATTGGGAGCAGCAGGCCGGAGACTGTTTTCTGCAGGACGGGAGCGGCGGCATCCGGGTGCTGTTGCGCAAGGATCAGGCGGAGCTGCGGATTGGCCAGGAAGTGGAAGCGACAGGGCTGGTCCGGGTGGACGACGCGTTCGCTTCGCTCATCGAGCCGACGATGGTGGCGCTGCGCGACACGACTGTGCCGGCGGCCCGGCCGGTCAGGATCGACACGGGAGACCTATCGAAGCTGGTGAGCCAGCGGATCGCTTTCACGGGTACGGTCGAGTCGAGCGAGCACGGGCGCGTTGGCATCCAGGAGCTGGTCGTGCGGTCGCATCAAGGGCGGGCGCATGTACGGGTGCGGCGGGTCTTCGGCGTGGATCCGGACAAGTTTCCGGGTGACGAGTTCGAGGTAGAAGGGATCCTGGTGCGGACCGGGAGCGCTGCGGGGAGCGCGGATCGGCTGCAGAACACGATCGAGGTATGGAGCCCGGATACGCGGTCGATGCGCCTGCTGCATCATGCGGGGCCACCGGGGGGGCTGCCCGTGTCTGGGGTGGGGAGCCTGACTCACCTGTCGCCAAAGCAGTTTCCGGATCACTGGGTGCGGGTGCAGGGCGTGGTCTCGAGCGTGATGGGGGTGCCGCGGATCGCGGACGGGTCGGGCAGCATGACGGTGCGGCTTAGCGCCTCGGCAGAGGCGGGTGCGGGTGTTGCGGCCGATCTTTTCGGCTTTCTGGAGCAGGAGAACGGGGAAACGGTGCTGGCGAATGCCGAGCCGGTAGTGGCGGCGGCTGCGAGCCATGAGGAACTGCGCACCGCTTTTGCAGTCCATCATCTCCCTTTGAAGCTGGCGGCGCTGCGGCTGCCTGTGCACCTGGACGCGGTGGTCACGTTTTATAAACCCGCGCTCTCGACCCTCTTCATCCAGGACCGCACTGACGGCATGTACGTGCAGGTGAAGTCGACGCATATGCCGTCGCTGAAGACCGGTGACCATGTGGATGTGAGGGGCGTGACGCTGCCCGGGGACTTTGCCCCGAATGTGGGAGAAGCGGTCTTCCGGGTCCTGGGTACCTCACCGATGCCGGCACCCGAGACCGACCTTGAAGTGATCTTTTCAAGCAAGATGGACTGCCGGTGGGTGGAACTGAACGGGGTGGTGCAGGACGCGGCGCCGCGCGAGAACGGCTCGCTGCTGGGCCTGGTGTGGGGCAACCACACGTTCAAGGCGCAGGTGGACGTGCCCTACTCGATGGTGCGGGGGCTGATCGACCAGCACGTGGTGCTGCGGGGAGTCATCGGCACCATCTTCAATAACCGGCGCCAGGTGCTGGGGGTACAGATCTACGTGCCGGCGCTGCGGTTTATCCGCACGATTCACTCCTCTGCGCCGGACCTGTCAACGACCACGGTTCGCCCAGTAGGCAGCCTGCTGCAGTTTTCTCCGGACACAAACATCGGCCACCGGGTGCGGGTCCAGGGCATCGTGATGGCGTCGCACCGATCCGGCCCGACGTGGATACGGGACAGCAGCGGAGGGCTGCTGATCTCGAGCCATGACCCGGTGGACCTGAAGCCGGGTGACCTGGTGGACGTTCTTGGCTTTCCGGAATCGGCGAGCTTTGGGCCGGCGATGCACGGTGCATCGATTATTACGCGCCGCTCCGGACTGCCCTTCAAGCCGCTGGTGATCACGCCGGAGGATGCGCTTGGGGGCGTAGCGGAGTCGCAGTTGGTGACGGTGGACGGGACAGTCCTGCAGGCCTCGGCCGAGCGGACGGACATGGTGGCGACGCTGCGGTCGGGGCCGTACCTCTTCGTGGTGCGACTGCCGCTTACCGAGCGTGGCGCTTCCACTGTGATCTCGCGGATGAAGCCGGGAGTGCAGGCGCGGGTGACGGGCATCTGCTCGGCGACGGTGGACCACCAGCAGGACTGGCTGGTACCGCGCGGGTTTGAAATCCTGATGCGCTCGCCGGACGACCTGGTGGTGTTGAAGAATGCCTCCTGGTTCACGACCGGGCACGTGGCGCTGCTGCTGCTGGGCACCGTGCTCTCGGTGCTGATCTGCGTGTGCTGGATTTTGACGCTGCGTCGGAACGTGAGCCGCCAGACGCTGCGCCTGACGATCAAGACGCGGGAACTCGAGGAAGCGAACGCGCTGGCGCACCAGGCCGTGCGGGTGGCGCAGCAGGCGAAGGCCATCGAACAGGGGCGGCAGGTGATTCTCGAGATGGTAGCGCGGGACGCACCGCTGGCCGGGATCATGTCGCAGATGATGCAAACGCTCGCCGCGCATCTGCCGGGGGCGGCGTGCTTCGTCGAACTGGATCTGGCCGGGCAGGCGGGCATCTCGGCGGCGTCCGGGGCCACGCAGCTGACCGGGCTTCCACTGTCGGCGCTGACCTATGCTTCGGGAATGGCGACGCTGAGCGCGTTTGCGGAGATGCCGGAGGGAGCGTGGCCTGAGCTGCCGGAGGAGCTACGAGGGCTCCACTACCTGGCGGTGCCGATTGTGCTGGGCTCGCAACAGGTGGGGGCGATCGTGGCTGCATGGCCGAAAGATGCCTGTGTCACGGCGGAAGAAGTCAGCCTGCTCGAGTCCTGGGGCCAGTTTGCGGGCCTTGCGGTGGAGCGGCGCGGCTTCTACGACCAGCTGTCGCATCGCGCGCGCTTTGATGATCTGACCTCGCTGCACAATCGGGCGTCGCTCTATGAGCACCTGGGGGCTCAGCTCTCGGGCGGAGGCGACGCGCGCACGCCCACCGGGCTTGTGTACCTGGACCTGGACGGCTTCAAGAAGATCAATGACACGTACGGCCACGATACAGGGGACATGGTTTTGAAAGAGGTGGCGCGGCGGATTCGCCGGTCCATACGCCACACCGACCTGGCGGCCCGGATCGGAGGCGACGAGTTTATTGTCGTGCTTCCCGGGATCCGGGATCGGGCGGAGGCAGAGCGCATAGCGGAGCTGCTGGTCTCCTCGATCACGCAGCCGATCAGCAGCGGATCGATCGAGATCGGGGTGGGGGCGAGTCATGGGATCAGCATCTTCCCGGACGACAGCCCGGACATCGAGGCGCTGATCCGGGACGCCGATCACCGCATGTACCTGATCAAGTCGACGCGCAAGAGCAGTGCGCGCGGGGGCGGGATGCGTCGGGAGGAGTCGGGGCCGGCGGAGGAGGAGATGGGGCGGGTTCTGCGGGCGTAATGGCGGAGGAGCGAGCAGTTGCGCGACCTCGGACGGCGCATGGCCTGACGGAGAGACCGGGCAAAGGCACGGGGCGCGAAGCTCGGCGCGTCTCGGCTGAGCGATTCCCAGAGATCGGAGCTGCGGCGCGTCAGTGCGGAGTCAGAAAGCGAGCCAGCTCCGCTCGGAGCTCCTTCCTACGATCACAGCCATACAGGCCACAGGCGCGAGCTCGCTTCGCGTGATCGCGGCGGAACTCAACGCTCGTGAGATCCCGCGCCCCGAAGACTTAGGGAATGGTCTGCGGTGCAGGTTCAAAGGGTGATGGGCGGTAGGTAGCTGCGTGAGAACATGCTCACATGTCATCCCCGTGTCCATGCTGTCGTTTGAATAGGCTACCTAAAAGGGGGTCTCCGTTAGACGCCCAGTCTGCTACTGAGAAGACGACGGGCAAGGTGATGCCGACGCAAACATGATCCGCGCAACGCCTGTGAGCCTTTCAGAAGGCCAGAGATAATTTCGCTGAGCTGGGAACAAGCGATCTGCTCTGGATTGGGGAGGTGGAGATCGCCGCTTCCCATCGAGCGGAAAGAAGAATGATTCGCCGCTGATACACCCGACTTCCTCCAAGTCGGGTGTCGGCTAGAACGAGGCCACAGATGATAACGTCCTTTAGCGTATGTATGGAGCAACAGGCGGTCGAGGCTGTTACAGAACTCGCGGACCGCTGATCAGCTTGGACAGCGATTCAGTGCAGACGATTCGCTAGGAGCTGAAGCAAAACTTCAACTCAAGTTCGTCTGTAGTTCTTGGGTCAGTTTCAACGCTCCGAGCACGTTAGTCATGCGCTTCAGGTTGTAAGCCATCACCGCGAGGCCGATCTCGGTGCGGGCCCCGTTGCGGCCTCGCAGCAGGAATCGAGGATGGCCGAAGATGTGGTACTTGATCGTCGCGAAGGGGTGTTCGACCGTCGATCTTCGAAGTCTCATCAGTGCCGGAGTGACACGCGCCTGCATTCTCTCCAGAGCTTCCTCGTACAAGTGCCGCGTCACGGTTCGCCTCACAGAGTTTGTGCATTGGGATTTCAGGGCGCAGCGGCCGCGGTCCGATGCGGCAGCTGCGTAGACGGTGTACTTGTCTTTCTCGCGAACGGCCTTGCGCAAAAGCATCTTGTCGGCGGGGCAAAGACAGGTGTCGGTTTCAGCCTGGTATCGGAAGCTGCTGCTTGTAAACAGCAGGCCTCCGCTGCTGGTGTTCACCGTCCGGGCAGTGGGTGCGTGAGCCACGATGCCAGCGGCCTCGCAGTCTGCGACCTGCTGGCCGTGGGAGTAACCTGCGTCCGCAACAACATGGAGCGACTGGACTCCGAGCGCAGCCTTCGCAGCTTCGGCCATCGGCTGCAGACAACGATTGTCTGCGGCATCGAGAAACGCGAAGAGCGGATCTGGTTCAGGTATCCATAGAGATATAGCTTTAGCAAGTCACGCGGATCATAACCAGGACGGCAGGTATCCGCTGCCTTGGCCCGCTCGAAGCCAAGCTCCACCATTCCAAGATGATCGACGAACGCATCGATCACGCGGCAGACGTGGTCATTGGGCACCAAGTCATCCAGCATTACCGGAAAAGACTTCCTTGTCCGCGACCTTCACCCAACAGATATCCCATAAAGACGACCTCGCTCACAAGGCATCGTCTCACCTGAAGCTGTTTAAATCGGATCCTGTACCCGTATGTTTTCTCCCCCGTATGCCCATTACGACCTGCAGTGCTGACTTGAAGTGTGCTCTACGAGTACTAATATGAGAAACATCAATACATCCCTTGCGAGGTTCCATGACACAAGCATTTCAGAAGGGCTTAATCATCTACTCCAGCTTGATCAGTACAGCCCTTTTGGGATCAATGCTGATGGGAGCGAAGTCTCAACCCAGGCTGTTCGATGAGATCAGCGTTCATCGTCTGAACATAACTGAACCTGATGGAACATTACGGATGGTGATCTCGGACAAGGAGCGCTTGCCTCCCGTGATTATTAAAGGCAAGGAACGGCCCGAGATGGGCGAGCCCAGACCGCAAGCAGGCATGATCTTTTACAACGATGAGGGTACCGAGAACGGCGGTCTAATTTTCAGCGGGAAAAAGAACGACAAAGGGCAGATTGTCGATTCCGGGGCCAGCCTTTCCTTCGACCGGTACGGCGCGGGTCAGACCGTGCAGCTAGCAGGTGTCGACGACAGCGAGAATCACTTCGCAGGCCTTCAAATCAACGATGTTCGGGGGCAGAGGGTCTGGGCTGGGCGGGATAGTAAAGGGCTTGCAAGCGTCTCCTTGGCGGGGACAGACGGCAAAGAACGCATTCGTCTACAGGTTACGGCGGAAGGTAAAGGCAGCATCGTTTTCTTAGACGCAACCGGCAAAGTGATCCAAGAACTCGCTCCGACGAAGTAGGGCTGTTCATTAGCTGAGTCTCCCGTTGGGGGACTAATAATGTGCGCGAGGTTGGAGTTTCGTAACAGACTCGGTCGGCCCTACCCGTACCTTCTAGCGATGTCTCCTTCAACAACTTTTTGCGAAGCCGCTCAGCGGATCTGACTGGCTACCGTGAGCCTGGGTCGATCACTAGCAGATCGAAGCTATAGATCACCTTCTCCCACTGCGCCGGCATGTTGAGCCCTCGATAGCGCAGTGTGCGCAGATCATAAAGGGTAAGTGTCCGTCCTTTTTCTCCTGGACTTTGCGGCAGAAGCTGACTCGAAAGTGCTCCCATCCAGCGGTAGTCCTCATCCTCCGCCATGTCGAAGGCCTGCTGCCCCATGGGTTTGCCATAGCCCGGCATCGTGTAATGCATGCCGCGCATCCCGAGGACAAGGATGTGTAGAGAGGTCACGTTCTCAGCAGCAGCCTGCTCCGCGATGAAATCGCCGAGATCAAGATCATGGGTCGCATCAAACCCTTTACCCATATGGTTATCACCAAACTTGAAGAGGACCGTGCATGCGGCTTCGCAGCCGCGAGCGGACGGTAGTCGGCCAGGAAATGCTGCTTTAACAGCTCTGCGCGTCTCTAAAATGATGCCGCGGGATCACTGGAGTGCAGACGGCCGGGCCTCCTCCCTGAGGTGCCCGACCGCCTCCCGCGCATGGTAAGCGGCCACCTCGATCGACCGGATCGGTCCCTCTAACGGCCTTCTCGATGGGCTGTTTAAAGTCCTGCTCCGCCTCGGCGCTGAGCGATCAGTCGCCCTCCTCGTCTTCGTCCACCTCTTCCTCCGTGTTGAGGCTGGCGGTCCAAAGCGGCGCCTTCTTAACTCAGAAATGGCGGCTGGTGCGAGGCGCGGATCAAGGCAGGACGGGGCGGCTTGCCGGGGCAGGCGGCTAGCCGGCGAAGGCTGGGGGGCGTTCTGTGGCGGCGCCCATGGCTTGCTCGATGGCCATGCCGACCCGGACCAGGGTTCCCTCGTCGAAGAGCTGCCCGATGAGAGTGACGCCGTGGGGCACGCGGCGTGGGGGGTTGAAACGCGGCAGGGGATGGGCGGGGTCGGGGGCCCAGTCGCTGCGCGCCTCCTGCACCTGCACGAAGCCGGCGCGGAGGGTGAGCGAGGGGTGCCCGGTGGCATTGCTGATGGTGAGCATTTCGTCGCGGAGGGAGGGGACGAGCAGGAGGTCAACCTGGCCGAGGACGCGAGCCATTTCAAGGGCGACCATGCGGCGCATGCGCTCGGCTTGCACGAGGTCGACGGCGGAGAGGAAACGGGCCTGGCGGAAGCTGTTGGGCCAGGCATCGGGCACCTGCATCTTGAGCTGATCGAGCTGGTGCGAGAGGGTCAACTCCTCAAAGGCGGCGGCGCCCTCGGCGAAGAGGATGAGCTGGAGGCAGTCATAGGGCCAGTCGGGAAGCGCGACTTCGACGGTCTGGATGCCGAGGGTGGGGAGCTTGGCGAGGACGGCGCGGTCGACCGGGGTGGCGGGCGCCTCCTCCATCCAGCGGGGGAAGTAGCCGACCTTGAGACCGGCGACGGGCTGGTCAGCGACGAAGTCGAGCGGGGCGCGGACGCTGGCCGCGTCTCCGCGATCGGGTCCCTCGATGGCCTGGAGGACGAGGATGCCGTCCTCGACGCCGCGGGTCATGGGGCCGAGCTTGTCGAGCGACCAGCAGAGGGTCATGGCGCCGGTGCGGGGGACGCGGCCATAGGTGGGTCGAAGGCCGGTGACGCCGCAGCGCATGGAGGGGCTGACGATGGAGCCGCCGGTCTCAGAGCCGATGGCGAAACCGACCAGGCCGGCGGCGACGGCGGCCCCGGGGCCGGCGCTGGAGCCGGAGGCGCCTTCGTCGAGGTTCCAGGGGTTCATGGTCTGGCCGCCGAACCAGATGTCGTTGAGCGCGAGGGCGCCGAGGGAGAGCTTGGCGAGGAGGACGGCGCCGGCGGCGTCGAGGCGGGCGACGACGGTGGCGTCGGCGGCGGGGACACGGGTGCGGAAGGGCTCGGCGCCGTAGGTGGTGGGGATGTGGGCGGTGTCGAGGAGGTCCTTGGCGCCCCAGGGGATGCCGTGGAGGGGTCCGCGGTTGTGGCCGGAGGCAAGCTCGGCGTCGGCGCGGCGGGCCTGCGCGATGGCGAGCTCGGGGGTGAGGGTGATGACGCAGCGGAGCTGCGGGTTGTAGCGACGGAGCCGGTCGAGGTAGAGGGTGGTGAGGCGCTCGGAGGAGAGCTCGCGGCGCTCGATCCAGCCGCGCAGGGCGGTCAGGGGGGCGAAGGCGATCTCGTCGGGGGAGCGTGGCAGGGGGGTGTGGCTGTTGGCGGTGGGGAGGAAGTCGTGGCGGCGGGCACGCTCGGGAAGGGGCACGCCGGGGAGGACGGGGTTCCAGACGGAGGCGGGCGCGGTGTCGGCGGGGATGGCGAGGGTGCGGGGCCCGGTGCGCCGCTCGAGGAGCGGAGCCATGGACTGGCGCCAGTTGGAGGCGGCCTGGGCGCGGTCGCGACTGGTGAGGTGGAGCTGCACGAGGTCCTCGGCGGCGGCGAAGGTTTGCGCGGTGACGAGGGGGCCGACGGCGGGCGAGGTACCGAAGGCGGGGGGCGCGCCGGGGGTGGTTGTGGTGGGGGTCTGGGGGCTGCCGGTGGCGGTAAGCGCGGCGGCTGCGGTGGCGGCGGCGAGGAAGTGGCGGCGGGAGACGCGGTCGGGGGCGGGCGGTGCCGCGGCGGGCGAGGGCGGTGCCTGTTTGTCATCGGATTTTTGCATGCAGGCTCCCGGCGTAGGGCGATGCTCCGGAGTGTAACGCAGTTGGTTGGGGTGGGGGTTGGGTGGGCGCACTTGTGGGGAGGTTAGGAGGACTGCGCGTGTGGGTGGTTGGATGGGGCGAGCGCTGCTGGATGGGGTATGTGCTGCGG
>DASWUY010000350.1:0-2783 GCA_036401435.1 Acidobacteriaceae bacterium
GCTTCGCACGCGCGTCGAAGCCACCGACATCCTCGGTCGGATCAGCCTCCGCATAGCCCAGAACCTGCGCTTCGCGAAGCACGTCCGCGTAGTTCGCCCCATGCTCCATCTTCGACAACATGAAATTGCACGTGCCGTTCAGTATCCCTTCGATACGGGTGACGCGTTCCCCCGCCAGGCCCTGCTGCAGCCCGGGGATCACAGGGACCCCACCGGCGACAGCAGCTCCGTAAAGCAGGTGAGCGCCGCGGCTTCTGGCCAGCCGCTCCAGCTCTACACCGTGCGCCGCAATCAGCTTCTTGTTCGCCGTCACTACCGATTTGCCCGCTTCCAGCGCAGCATGAACCCAGTCGCCCGCCGGGCTCAGGCCACCCGCCAGCTCCAGCACCACGTCCACATCCGAGCCAAGCACGTCCGCCATCTCGTCGGTCCACCGCAGCCGTGGCGGCGTCCAGTCCACACGCTTGCGGTCGATGCCCCGGTTGAAGATGTGCGTCAGCTCGACCTCGCCTGCCGCTCGATCGCACAGCATGCGCGCCACCGACCTGCCCACTGTGCCGAAGCCCAGGATGCCCACCTTCACCGGGAGCTTGGCTGCTGCGGAGTCTGGCTCGATCACGTCTCTTGTTCTCCTGTCCAGGCGCTTGTCAGCGTCTATCCTACAGAACCCGCACTGGCACGCTGCCAGCCTGCGTCTGAGGCCAGCCTGGCACCGCGCTGCCGCTCTCCATGCTGGGCCTCTGTTACATTCACCTGAGCCGTTCTGACAGACGTGCCTGAGGACCGTCCATGACCCGCGCCCGCCCGGTGATGTTTTCCTTGCTGCTCCTCCTGCTCCTCGTCTCTGGCTGCTGGCT
The DNA here is from genome assembly GCA_036401435.1 of Acidobacteriaceae bacterium. Lineage (GTDB taxonomy): Bacteria > Acidobacteriota > Terriglobia > Terriglobales > Acidobacteriaceae > EB88. Next base: position 858 of record DASWUY010000350.1, read on the forward strand.
GCCGCCGGCGGCCAAGCCGGTCGCCTCCCCCGCGCACGTCATCGGCTTCATGACCGACTTCGATGTCAAGGACGACGCCATCGGCATCTGCAAAGCGGTTATGGATGGAGTCGCGCCAGGCGTGCGAGTCATCGATATCACGCACCAGGTAACGCCCTTTGACATCGCTGAGGGAGCACGCTTCCTCGCTGGATCAGCGCCCTACTTTCCGCATGACGCGATCTTTGTCGTGGTCGTCGACCCCGGGGTAGGCAGCGCGCGAAAAGCGATCATTGCAAAGTCCAGGGCAGGTCAATACTTCGTGCTGCCCGACAACGGCCTGATGACCCTGGTCGCGCGGCGCGACGGCCTGGAGGGAGCCCGCGAAATTACCAACCCGGCCTGGATGATCGGTTCCAAGCTCTCTTCAACCTTTCACGGCCGCGACATCTTCTCCCCTGCCGGCGCGCACCTGGCGCGCGGCGAAGACTGGACCTTGGCGGGCCCGGCCCTTGATCCGGCCCAACTGGTGCAGCTGCCCCTCTCTGAGGCGCGCCTCGACGCCGAGGGCCTGCACGCCCAAGTGCTCGGCACCGACGGCCCTTTTGGAAACCTGGTGCTCCACGTGCCCGCAGGACTCTTTCTGCAGCTCGGCTACCAGCTTGGCGACACGGTGCCTGTCACCCTGGCAGGCCACAGCTACAGCTTCCCCTTCGTCAAAACATTCAGCGATGTACCCATTGGCAAGCCGCTCTTCTACATTGACTCGCGCGGCCGGCTTAGCCTCGGGGTCAACCAGCGGAACTTCTCCACGACCTACAAGGTCGATGCGCCCGCACAGCTGACCATCCCGCACAAAGCCGCCAGATAGAGGCGGCTAAGTCGAGCACAGCGCCGGGATAAAGAGCACTTATCCCGGCTACAAATGACAGCGATACGCGTGTTTCCTGCTTGTCTTGGCCGGGACCAGTGACTAGGCTTTTGGGAGAGCCGCCCTCCCCAAACGACCATCGCCACTGACACTCCCCCCAACTGACAATCCAGGAGCCCCGCCATGCCTTCGTCCCTGCTCTCTCGCCGCTCCTTCCTCCACGCCGCGGCTGCCGTCTCCGCCGTGGGCGCCCTGCCCGTGTGGACCGAGCCGCAACTGGCGCATGCCCAGCGCCGCATGGTAGCCAGGCACCTGCCCAGCGACGCCGTCCGCATCGACGCCAATGAGAATCCGCTCGGGCCCTGTAGCGGCGCCTGCGCCTCCATCTCTGCCTTGATCCCGGAAGGAGGCCGCTACGATACCGACCTTACCGAGAAGCTTGTAACTACCTTCGCCGGCAAAGAAGGACTCAAGCCCGAGTACGTGGCTGTCTATGCCGGGTCCAGTGAGCCGCTGCATTACACCGTGCTCGCGTTCACCTCGCCCACACAGCCCTATGTCACCGCCGACCCGGGCTACGAAGCAGGCATGCGCGCCGCCGAGGTGCGTGGCGCCAGAGTGATCAAGGTTCCGCTAACCCCCGAGCACACCCACGACGTCGAAGCCATGGTCGAGGCCGATCCCAATGCCGGCGTGATCTATATCTGCAATCCCAACAATCCCACCGGCACCATCACCAGCCGCGCCGATATTGAGTACGCGCTCGAGAACAAGCCCAAAGGCTCGATCCTGCTCATCGACGAAGCCTACATCCATTTTTCTGACGCGACGCCTTCGCTCGACTTGGTCAAGGCAGACAAGGACGTGGTGGTCCTGCGTACCTTTTCCAAGATCTACGGCATGGCCGGCGTTCGTTGCGGCTTCGCCATCGGTCGTCCGGACCTGCTGGCCAAACTCGGCTACTTCGGCGCCAACGCCATGCCCATCATGGCGGTAGCAGCCGCTACCTCCAGCCTCCAGGACCCCAACATCGTGCCCCTGCGCAAGAAGCTCAACGCCGACCTGCGCTCGGAGAC
>DASWUY010000351.1:0-1878 GCA_036401435.1 Acidobacteriaceae bacterium
GCCCAGCGCCGCAAGCTCCGCGCCCCCATCTACCTTGCCGAGCTGCCCCTCGACCGCCTCTACGCCCAGGGCCTCCGCCACCCCGCCCCACGCGAGCTGTCCCGCTTCCAGCCCGTTCGCCGCGACTTCTCCTTCCTCCTCCCCCAGGCCACCCGCTTCGCGCAGGTTCAGCAGGCCTTGGCCGCGATTGCGCTCGACACCCTCGCCGCCTTCGCCCCCGCCGAGCTCCTCCACCCCTCCGACAGCACCCAGGTCCCTCCCGGGCACGTCTCCCTCCTCCTCCGCACCACCTTCCAGTCCCCTGACCACACCCTCCGCGAAGAAGAGCTCCAGTCCGGCGCCCAGCGCATCATCGCCGCCATGGAGGCGCTCGGCGGCCGCCTCCGCACCTGAGCTCCAGGCAGCCCCACCTGGCACAGTCGCGCCCACGCAGCGCCCTGCCCCTACACTTGAGGCAAGTCCATGCCCCCCAGCACCCACCGCCTGCGCAAGTTCCGGCTCAACCCGCCCCAGCGCCTCGCCGCCCTCCTGCTCCTCGCCTTCCTCGCCCAGTGCGCCTGGATCATCGCCCACCACACCCTCTCCGGAGAGGACTACCGCTACGCCCAGTGCGGCCGCGAGATGTGGCAGCGCCCCATCGCAGGGACGGCCGGCGGCTACGGCGGCAGCTATGGCCTGCCCGGCTACTACACCAGCTGCGGCAACATCCGCGATGGCATCCTCGCCTACCGCGCTGCCGGCCTGCCCTTCACCCTCGCCGCCCACCTCACGCCTGAGGCAGCCCACTCCACCATCTGGGAGCTGCGCCACGAGCTCGGCTCTCTCCCTTTCCTCCTCCTCACCCCCTTCGCCCTCGCCGGTCTGGCCCTCGGCGCCTGCCTCTGGTGGGTCGCCCGCCGCCTCTTCGGCAACCAGGGCGGCTACCTCGCCCTCGCCCTCTACTGCGTCTCTCCGCCTATCCTCGACGCCTCCACCCACCCCAACAACGAGATCCTCGCCGCCCTCGGCCTCTTTGCCCTCGTCTACACCGCCATCGGCGTCTCCCATGCCATGCAGGGCCCGGCCGCCAGGTGGCGCCCGCGCATCCTGCTCCTTACCCTGGTCTTTGGCTTCACCGCCGCCGCCCACCTCTTCGCCATGCTCCTTGGGCTGCTGCTCGCCGCCCTGCTCATGGCCTACCTCGCCGAGGGCCGCCGCGCCTACCTGCCTACCCTGCTCCTGATCTGGCCTACCGGCGCCCTGCTCCTGCTCTTCGCTGCCTATGGCTTCCACCCCGACGCCTTCTCCTACCTCTTCCGCAGCGGCGCCGCCCTGGCCCGTTTCTCCTTTACTGACGCCCGCCTCTTCCTCGCCGCCCCCCGCCACGCCGGCCTCAGCCTTGTTACCGCCGCCGCCTTCGCCCTCTGGATCACCAACCGCCGCTCCCGCTACTTCGGCAATACCGTCCCGCTCGCCATCGCCCTGCTGCTCTTCACCCTCCAGACCACCGGCGTCCAAAGCCAGCCCTGGCTCTGGGCCCAGCCCTTCCTGCTCCTCTTTCTCAGCGGCGTCTTTGCCGACGCCTTTGAGACCCGCCAGCGCCGCCTCTTCTACACCCTCGCCGCCGCTCTCACCACCCTCCAGGCCGCCCTCACCCTGTGGACCCTCCCGGCCCTTGCCCGCTAGCCGCCGCAGGCCAAAGACCCGCCACGCAGTGACCATAGACCGCGCATGCGGTCTTCCCCCGGCTCACCCCGGCCCGACACTCGCCAACGCCAACCCCCGGCTGCTACTGTCTCTCTCCTGCGCGTCCCTTGCATCCAGCCACGGCACACACCCCGCTCCCTCCTCAAGCGGCTCCCGCCCCTCCTCGCCTCGCTCGCCTTCGCCACCCTCCCC
>DASWUY010000352.1:0-10911 GCA_036401435.1 Acidobacteriaceae bacterium
AAACCGGCATGGCCTCTGCCGCTTTCAGATCCCCCGCCACCGCGATCACCATGTTGGCTGGCACGTAGTACTTCTGGTGAAAGGCCGCGGCCTCGGTCGCGCTGATCTGCGACAGTTCGCTCTGCCAGCCCACGTTGGGCCGCCCGTAGGGATGCGCCACGTAGGCCGCAGCCAGGAACTGCTCCACCAGCCGCCCCGTGGGGCTTGAGTCCACCCGCATGCGCCGCTCTTCGAGCACCACGTTTCGCTCCCGGTAGAACTGCCGCGGCACCGGGTGCGCAATCCGGTCTGACTCCATGTACGCCCACAGCTCGAAGCGATTCGCAGGCATGCTCCAGAAGTACTGCGTGCTGTCGAGCGACGTCGAGGCATTCAACCCGGAGGCGCCGTTTACCTCTGCCAGCTCCGTAAACTCGTTCGGAATCACGTAGGCGTCAGCAGCCTTCTCGGCTGCGTCGAACTGCTCCTTCAGTTGCGCCAGCCGGGTCCGGTCCTGGCCCACTCGCTTGCGCAGCTCCGCATCGTAGGCCGCGTACGTCTCCTCCACCTTGGCCAGCGCCAGCTTCTCCGCCGCATAATCCTTGGTCCCGATATCCTCGGTTCCCTTGAAGGCCAGGTGTTCAAACATGTGCGCCAGCCCCGACTGCTGACTGGGGTCATTCGCATCGCCCGCGTCCACGATGGTGAAGTAGGAGAAGACCGGAGCCTCCGGTCGTTCGCAGAGGATCAGCGTCAGCCCGTTCGGCAGCACTTTGGTTGTAATCCGGTGTTCAAAGCTGGCCAGGTCCTGCGCCTGCGCAGAGAGGGCGATACCAAGGGTGAGCGCCAGCAAGCGCGCGGTGCAGCAAACTGTCATAGATGGAAGGATCCTGGTCGCAGTCGTGGATGGAGGTGCGGACGCGGGTATTGGACGCGCCTGTCTACCTGACGCTCATCGTACGCGAAATCAGTGTCAGACCGCCGGCAGGCCCGTCCTTCGCGCGCGTACTGCTCCGCTTCCCGGCTACCCTGCGCCCAGGCCCATTCTCCTGGCTCCCCTTTATCTCCGCGCCAGATGCTACCCTGTGCAGCACCGGGCCCGATGCGTGCATCTACACCGGGGACGAGTGTGTTTCGGCTCGCTCGGCGCATCCACATGGCCGAAGCCCAACCTTAAAGAGCGATTACACAGGAGATAGACATGTCAGAGTCAAGCGGCAGCGGATTTAGTTGGTTCCTGGCAGGACTCGGAATCGGTTCCTTGATCGGCGTCCTCTACGCACCCAAGTCAGGTGCCGAGACGCGCGAAGAGCTGGTCGCGGGCGCCATGGGCAAGACCGAGTACCTCAAGCAGCGCGCCAGCGAGGTAGGAGACCAGGTCGGCGAATACGTGCAGCAGGCCAAGGGGCAGGTGACAGACTACGTGGGCAAGGGCAAGGACTACGTCGACGCCAGCAAGGGCAAGCTCACCGACGTCGTCGCGCAGGGCAAGAACCTGGTCAACGAGCACACCACCAAGGTCGCAGCCGCCTACGAGGCCGGCAAACAGGCCTACGTCCAGACCACGGTTGAGCCAGTCCCCACCGGCCAAAGCTTCGAATAGCTCTTCGCGGCGATTTCTGCGGCTGCTCCCCCCGGGGAGCAGCCCCGCACCCGGGCGGGAGCAAACGCGGCTGCCTTCCGCGACCGCTCTCGCCTGTGCCGTACCAACCAACCGCGATCGAATCTGTCAAGAACGACTGGGTGAGAGCCGACCATGCAAGTAACGCAAGTGCCCTACAGCCTCTTCCTTATCTTCACCATCGCCGTCGTCATCAGCGTGTTGATCCAGGCTGGCGTCTTCCTCGGATTGTTCCTGGTGGCGCGTAAGGCCATCACCAAGGCCGAAGCCCTGTCCACCGACGTCGTAGGCAAGGCCACGCCTATCCTCGCGCAGACTCGCACCGTCCTTGAGGACCTGTCCCCCAAGATCCGCCTCATCTCCGCCAACCTGGTCGAGGTCTCAAACACCCTCCGCGACCAGACCAAGCATGTGAACAGCACCGTCACCGAGGTGGTCGACAAGACCCGCACCCAGGCTGCCCGGGTCGATGAAATGGTCTCTGCCGTCCTCGACGGTGTCACCCACGCCACCGAGACCATCCAGCAGGGCGTCAGCAAGCCGGTGCGGCAGGTGAGCGGCCTCTTCCAGGGCTTCCGCGCAACGGTTGAAAGCTATCTCGGCAAGCGCAAGCCACCAGCGCCCACCACCTACTACCGCAGCAGCACCGCAACCGCCACGAGCCAGCCACTCGCAGCTGATCCCTTGGCCGACACCCTGGCAGAGGACATCGCCCGCAGTCGCTAGGCTGCTGCACACGGACGAAGAGGGCGCCCTCCATCGGCGCCTTTTGCCGTCTCTACTCGATCCAGCCGCCTCCAGCAACCTCATCGCCCTGGTAGAAGACCGCCGATTGCCCCGGCGTCACTGCCCGCTGCGGCGTATCAAACACGACCTCGACCAGATCCTTCCCGCTCCACCGGACCGTCGCTGCAGCCGGCTCATGGCGGTGACGGATCTTGGCCAGCACCCGCACCGGCTCCTTCGTTGACGCGACCTGCTCAGGGTCAAGGCTGATCCAGTTCAGGCGCGTAGCGTAGAAGCGCTCGCGCAGCAGCTCCTCCTCTGTGCCAACCGTCACCCGGTGCGCCTCGCTGTCGATCTGCAGCACGTACAGCGGCGAAGGCCCCGACAGACCCAGCCCCTTGCGCTGCCCCACCGTGAAGTTGTGAATGCCCGCGTGCTCCCCCAGCACCTCGCCGCCCGTCGAAACCAGCTCGCCTGCGGTCGCCGGCATCTCCTCCTCCTGCTCCTCCAGGTAAGCCTCGATAAACTGCTTGTAGTCGCCCCCCAGAATGAAGCAGATCTCCTGCGAGTCCGGCTTCCGCGCCAGCGCCAACCCCGCGCGTGCCGCCATCTCGCGCACCTCCGGCTTGGCATAGCTGCCTAGAGGAAAGAGCGTGCGCGAGAGCTGCTCCTGGGTCAGGCCAAACAAGAAGTAGGTCTGGTCCTTGGCCCGGTCCGTCGGCCGCGTCAGGATCCATCGCTTCCGCACCGGGTCATACGCGTTGCGCGCATAGTGGCCCGTCGCGATCCGGTCCGCGCCAATCTGGCGAGCTGTCTGCAGCAGCTGGTCAAACTTCAAGTGGTTGTTGCACAGCGAGCAGGGAATTGGCGTCCGCCCCGCTAGGTACTCCGCCACAAACGGCTTCACCACGTCTCGCTCAAAGCGTGCCTGCTCATTCACGAGGTAATAGGGAATGCCCAGCTGCTCGGCCACCCGCCGCGCGTCGTACACATCGTCGATCGAGCAGCAGCGACCCTGGACATGCTCCGGCATCCCCTCCCGCCCCGCCAGCCGACGCTGGTTCCACAGCTGCAGCGTCAGCCCGATCAGGTCGTAGCCCTCTGCCCGCAGCATGGCCGCCACTGCAGACGAGTCCACGCCGCCGGACATTGCCACCGCGATCGTGTTGTTGTAAGAGGCCGCCACTCCTCCATTATCGGGCCAACGCCAGCCCCGTGCGAAACCGCGCAGGAGCCGTACCAGGATCGCGTCAGATCCCCGGCTGCTCGCCCGCGGCCTGCGCCGGCACGTAGACCGGGCTCAGCGCGCGCAGGCGCGCCACCGAGGCAGGCACCAGCGACAGCGCCCTGTCCACGTCTTCGTCCGTGTTAAGCCGGCTCAGCGAGAAACGCAGGCTGGCCCGCGCCCGAGGATCGCTGACGCCCATGGCCAGCAGCACATGCGAAGGCTCCGTCGCACCGGAGGCGCAGGCCGACCCGCCCGAGACAGCCAGCCCCTTCAGGTCCAGAGCAATCACCAGCGCCTCACCCTCCAGGTGATCGAACCAGAGATTGGTGGTGTTCGGCGTGCGTGCGCCAGGAAGCGTGGGCCCATTCACCCCCGCTTCCTCAATGGCCCTCAGCAGCCCTGCTTCCAGGCGGTCGCGCATCGCCGCCACCCGCTGCATCGAGCCATCGGTCACGGCCGCACGCGCCATCCCCGCAGCCGCGCCAAAGCCCACCAGCCCGGCCACGTTCTCTGTGCCCGCCCGTCGCTGCCGCTCATGCAGCCCCCCGTAGAAGAGCGGCGCCAGGCGCGTGCCGCGCCGTACATAGAGCGCGCCCGCTCCCTGCGGCCCGTGCAGCTTGTGCGCCGACAGGCTCAGTAGGTCGCAGCCCAACTCCTTCACGTCCATCCGCAGCTTGCCCGCGGCCTGCACCGCGTCCACGTGGAAGTACACATCGGCCTCTGCCGCGATGCGCCCGATCTCGGCCACCGGCTGGATGGCGCCCGTCTCGTTGTTCGCCATCATCACGCTGATCAGGCGGGTCTCCGGACGCAGCGCCCGCCGTACGTCCTCCGGGTCGACGACTCCCTCCGCCGAGACCGGCACGACGGTCAGCGCGAAGCCCCGCTCCGCCAGTTGTTCGGCCGCGTGCAGCACCGCATGGTGTTCAATCGACGTGGTCACCAGGTGCGCTCCAGGCTCCACCATCATGCCGAACAGCGCCAGGTTGTCACTCTCCGTAGCGCCACTGGTGAAGACAATCTCCGCAGGGCGCGAGCCCACCAGCGCCGCTACCTGCTCCCTCGCCTGCTCCACCGCCGCCCGCGCCTGCTGGCCATGCTGGTGGATCGAGGACGCGTTCCCAAACTGCTCCAGAAAGTAGGGCCGCATCGCCTCGAAGACCTCAGGCAGCAAGGGCGTAGTCGCATTGGCGTCCATGTACACACGGCGCATTGTCACCAGACTCCAGTACACTCCAGTCTACGCTGCCGAGGGACAACGGGGCTTCCCCGCCCCTGGGGTCCTCAGCCCCCAAATGGAGACAGAAACGATGATGCAAACCATGCAACGCATGATGATGCTGGCCGCCCTCTGCGGCTCGCTTGCGGCACCCGCCTGGGCACAGGCGCAGATGGCTGGCACCGGCACGGCCGTCGCCGCACCTGCTGACCTCTACAACAAGATGCTCAGCGCGGAAGAGAAAGAGATCGTCAGCCTGGCTGATGCCATGCCCGCCGACAAGTACGGGTACGCGCCCACCAGCGGTGAATTCAAGGGTGTGCGCACCTTCGGCGAACAGGTCAAGCACATCACCGAAGCCAACTATGGCTTCTTCGCGGCTTGGGACGTGCCCGGCATCAAGAACTCATCGGACATCGACAAGCTGACCAACAAGGATGAGATCATGGCCGCGCTGCGTGGCTCCTTTACCTTCGCGCATGCCGCCATGAGCAAGATCACGGCTGACAATGCCTTCACTCCCATGGGGGCCAACGGCGGAACCCGCGCCGGAACCGCCACTCGTGCCCTGGCGCACATGATGGATCATTACGGCCAGCTGGTGGTGTACCTGCGCCTCAACGGCATGGTGCCTCCGGCGAGCCAGAAGCCCAGCCGCTAGGCAGTGGCGCGTCTCCCCCAACGCGCCCTCGGCTGTATCAGCTGACCGCAGAGGTTGACCATGCCCAGGCCATCGCCATGCCGGCTTCTTCTCCTCGTCGCGTTGGCGCTGCATGCTGCCGTTGCTCAGCAGAGCCAGCCTGCTGACGCGCTCGCCCCCCTGCGCGCGGCGTGGGTCAAGGCCCTGGCGGACAAGAACCTCGACGCCTCCATCGCCCTTTATCGCGATAACGCGCTCTTTCTCACTCCCGATGGAAGCCGGTACGCCGGCCGCGAAGCCATTCGCGGGCTCTACCGCAACGTCTTCGCTGCCTACACTGCACAGATCACCATGACCAGCCGCAGCCAGGAATGCTCAGGCGAGCTGTGCGTGGATGATGGCGAGTACAGCGAGGATCTTCTCGAGAGCGAGACTGCCAAGAAGATTCACCTTGCCGGCAGCTATCTCCTCGTGGCGCGCCGCCAGAACGGCACCTGGAAGATCGCGAGGATCGTCTGGACGCTCGCACCCGAACAGACGCCCTAAGCCCGACGCCCTAGACGCGCTCTTCGATCGGCACATAGGCCGCAGGGTAGGTCGGGCCAATGTACTCTGCGCGAGGGCGGATCAGCCGGTTATCATCCAGCTGTTCAATCACGTGCGCCGCCCAGCCGGCCATGCGGCTTATCGCGAAGATGGGCGTGAACAGGTCGATCGGAATGCCCAGCGTCGTGTACGTCGACGCAGAGTAGAAGTCGACATTGGCGTTCAGCTTCTTTTCTGCCTTGACATAGGCCTCGATCGCGCACGACATGTCATACCACTTGGAGTTGCCGTCCGCGCGGCCCAGCATCTCCGACATCTTGCGCAGGTGGGTCGCCCTCGGGTCTTCCGTGTGGTACACGCGGTGCCCGAAGCCGGAGATCTTTTTCTTCTGCGCCAGCAATCCCTTCACATGCTCCACCGGATCCTCGCCCGCGCGGTCGATAGCAAACAGCATCTGCATCACCGCTTCGTTCGCCCCCCCATGCAGCGGACCCTTGAGCGCCCCGATCGCGCCGGTGATCGCCGAATGCATATCGGCCAGCGTTGCCGCAATCACCCTCGCGGCAAAGGTGGAGGCATTCAACTCATGGTCGGCATGCAGCACCAGCGCCATGTCAAAGGTCTGGGTCGCCGTCGGCGAGGGCTTCTCGCCGCTCAGCATCCAGAGAAAATTGCCCGCATGCGTCAGCGACCGGTCCGCCTCAATCACGCTCTTGCCGTGGCGCACGCGTTCAAACGCTGCCACGATCATGGGAATCTGCGCCGTCAGCGCAAACGCCTTCCTCACGTTTGAGGCGTGGTCGACCGCCTTCTCATCCTCGTCGTAGAGCGAGAGCGCGGAGACCGTGGTGCGCAGTATCTCTATCGGCGTAGCCGTCTTCGGCAGGCCCGCAATCAGCTTCAGTATCTCGGGAGGCAAGCTGCGTGCTGCTGCCAGCCGCTCTGAAAACTGCTCCAGCTCACCCGGAGTCGGGAGGCTTCCATGCCACAGTAGGTACGTCACCTCTTCAAACGTCGAGTGCTCCGCAAGCTCGTGAATATCAATGCCGCGATAGGCCAGCACGCCTGCTTCGCCATCAATCCAGCAGATGCCGGAGTTTGCTGCGACGATCCCTTCCAGTCCCTTGCCCGCTAGCGCTGTCGACATATCGCTCCTGAGAATCGGTGTGCGCCTCGTCCCTGCTGAGCCCCGCGCGTCCACTCACCCGTCGACGCGGCGATACAACGCTCTTCGCCCGCCTTCTCAGATGCGTCGGTCCAGCGCAAAGGGGAAAGATCAGTTATAGCTGAGCCTCGAAATGCTTGTCATCAGGCGGCCGGAACCGGCGCAAAGCGCGACCGCCGAAAGGGCGCAAGGTCCACTGCCGGCGCCTCGCCCGCCATTGCCTGGCGGATCAGACGCGCCGTGCCCGGAGCCAGCAGGATGCCGTTGCGGAAGTGCCCCGTCGCCACCCAGAGGCTCGCCGTCTCCGCACGGCCAGGCCAGCGACCAATGACCGGCAGCCGGTCCGGCGAGCAGGGCCGCAGCCCCGTCCATCGCTCGCCGATGACCCCATCCAGCACGGGCGGCCACAACTCTGCAGCCGCCGCCAGCAGCGCGTCCGTGGTTGCGGAGTCCACCGACCGGTCAAAGCCCGCATCCTCCACGCTTGCGCCGACGACGATGCGCTGCCCCGCGCCCGGCGTGCGCGGCACCAGGTAGAGCTCAGGGGTGCGCAGCACGCATGCCAGGCGGGGCGCCTGCAGCGGCATATCGAGAGCCAGCATCTGCCCCTTGCGCGGCTCCACCGGCACCGGATCCATCGGCAGCGGGTCTTGGCAGGCCAGCTCTCCCGACCATGCCCCGCAACAGTGGATAAAGTGCGATGCTCTCAGCCGGACGCCTGCATCCGTTTCAACCACCACGCCCTCACCATCCGGCCTGACCGCGTGCACCCCGGTGTGCTCCTGCAACGCGACGCCCGCAGCGCGCACCGCCACCGGCAGCGCCGCGCACAGCTCCCGCGGGTCAAGGCTCTGCTCGTCGAGCAGCACAAACGACCGGCCACCCGTCCGCAGGTCGGGCACCCGGCGCAGCACCTCACCCGGCGCCACTGAGGCTTGCTGCAGCGGCACGGCCTGCAGCGTCGCCTGGGTCCGCAGCGGCACAGCAACGCCGCTCCACTCCGCCACCCTGGCCAGGAACTCGGGATAGAGAGCCAGGCTGAAGTCAGCCAGCGCACGCAGTTCCGGCGGATTCTCCGGGTCCCGCGCCGCCAGCATCCCCGCCGCTGCCCAGGACGCTTCGCGCATCGCCACCCCGCGCTCCAGCACCGTCACCTGCAGGCCGTGCGAGGCGAGTTCGAGAGCCAGCGAGAGCCCGATGATGCCGCCCCCGCCAATCACTGCGTCCGGTATCCGCACATTCACGATTCTAAGTGAGCGGCCCCAACCCCAGCGCCTTCGTCCGCGCTCAGGGCTGCTGCGGCTGAGCAAGGATCAGGTCCTTCTGCCAGCGGAACGAGATCGCCATCTCGAAGCTGCGACGCGTCTCCCACACGTCCTTGGTAATGGGATAGGAAAACAGCACCAGCCCGTGCTCCGCCTCTCCTGGCTTCAGGGTGTTCTCGCGATGCAGCGAAGGCGTCGCCGCTGTGCCCGCCAACGTCACGTGCGCTGCCGCCAGCTGCGGATAGGCGCGAAACGCGCGCATCATGTCCACTGTGCTTAGCGCATGCACGCTCTGCTGCTCCCCGTTCGCCAGGGTAAGGGTCCCGGTCTGTTCGAAAGGGAAGAGCGGGATCTTCGCCGTATCCCTTACCGTCGCGTTCGCCAGCACCAGCACCTGGTCGGTCGTCTGCAAGCCGCCCCCGATCCCCTGGTCCCGGGTCCCACCCTGGCGCAGCTCCGTATGAATGGGCACGCCCACCAGGCCCGTCATCACCCCGGCCGCGACCGGGGGCTTGGTGTTCAGCAGGATGTAGGACCAGACTCCGGCAAACCCGATGCAGAGAGCTGCGATCAGGATCAGGATGCGGCGGCCGGAGCCTTCAGCCTCGTGCTCGGACGGCATGGACGCTCCCTCCTCAGGCCGGCAAAGACGTCTTCACCCGCGCGGACGCAGCGCTCGTAGAAAGTCTTCTGCCTCGAATGTATTTATCACATCCGGCGCTCCCAGCCACGCGCGACGCAGCTGCGTGATGCCATAGCGCATGTTGTCAAACTCGCTGGTGTGGTGCGCATCCGTGTTCACCACGATGCGGCAGCCAAGCTCGCGCGCCAGCCGCAGGTGCATGTCGCACAGGTCCAGCCTGCGCGGATTCGCGTTATGCTCCACTGCCACCCCCAGCTCAGCCGCGCGCCGCAGCACCGCTGTCATGTCATAGGCTGCGCCCTCCCGCTTCAGCAGCATGCGTCCTGTCGGATGCCCCAGGATCCGCACGTACGGGTTCTCAAGTGCCCGCAGCATGCGCTCGGTCTGCTGCTCATAGGGCAGGGCGAAGAAGGAGTGGATGCTCGCGATCACCACGTCCATCTGCGCCAGCACCTCGTTCGAGAGGTCCATCTCTCCGTCCGCCAGGATGTCCGCCTCGATGCCCGTAAATACGCGCACCCGCCCTTCCATCTGCGCGTCCACCTCGCGGATGCGCGCGATATGCGCGAGCGCCCGCTCATCGTTCAGCCCGTTCACCATGGACAGGTTCTTCGAGTGATCGGTGATGGCCAGGTACCCGTACCCCTTGGCCAGCGCCGCCTCTGCCATCTCGCGGATGGTGTTGCTGCCATCGGTCGCGACGGTGTGGGCGTGCACATCCCCGCGGATCCTGTCCTCGGTGATCAGCTGAGGCAGCAGGTGTTCCGCAGCACAGGCGATCTCGCCATGGTTCTCCCGCAGCTCCGGCGGGATCCAGTCCATGCCCAGCGCCGCATAGATCTCTTCCTCGCTCGCTCCGGCAACAAAGCTTCCATTCTCCACCCGGGCCAGCGCATACTCGCTCAGCGTGTATCCCTGCCGCAGCGCCCGCTGGCGCAGCGTCACATTGTGCATCTTTGAGCCGGTAAAGTACTGCATCGCCGCGCCCCAGGACCCCTCAGGCAGCAGCCGCACGTCCACCTGCAGGCCCGACCGCATGCGAAAGCTCACCTTGTTGGCGCCCTTAGCCAGCACCGTGCCCGCCAGCGGATACGCCGCCACGTACTCCACTGCCGCGGCCACGCACTCTGCGGCGCAGGCCGGCCCGGTCACCAACAGGTCCAGGTCGCCCGCCGTCTCGCGTCCCCGGCGCAGGGAGCCGGCCGGCTCTACCCGGCTCAACCCGGGCAGCCCGCGCAGGTACACCATCAGCTTGTCAGCCGCCTCTTCTACCGTGCTGATCAGGTAGCGGCCGCTGTTCTTCTTGTACTCGTCAATGCCCTGGCGCAGCTTCTCGATCTGCTTGTCTCCAAAGCGCGGCAGGCTGGCCACCCGGCCGTCTTCCAGAGCCGACGCGAGCTCCTCGATCGACGAGACTTGCAGCGCCTCCCACATCAGCGCCACCGACTTCGGCCCCATGCCCGGCAGCTTCAGCAGCTCCAGCATGCTCGGCCGATACCGCACCAGCAGCTCCTCCCGCAGGGGAAAGGTGCCCGCCTTCTCAATCTCCTGGATGTTGGCCGCCATGCCCTTGCCAATGCCCGGGATCGCAAGCAGCTGCTTCAGCTCCCCTGCCATCGTGGAAAGCTGGGTCGTGCTCGCCTCCACCGCCTCAGCCGCGCGACGGTAGGAGCGAACGCGGAAGGGATCGGCCGCGCTGATCTCAAGCAGATCGGCGGTCTCATCCAGCATGACGGCGATGCTGTGATTGTCCATGGAGGCTGTGCCTTCTGTATTCAAGCAGACTTTCCCCGGCACTGAAAGGCCCTGCGGGGAAGCAGCGCGTGCAGAAAAAGCAAAGCCTGGCCTCGCCATGAAACTTGGCAATGCCAGGCCTTGT
>DASWUY010000353.1:0-4147 GCA_036401435.1 Acidobacteriaceae bacterium
ACGAGTCAGGCGTTCACGCAGTTGCAGGCGCGCGCGCAGCAATCGCGACTTGACTGCCGGAACACTCAAGCCAAGCGTCTCCGCTGTCTCTTCGGTCGACAATCCTTCGACGTCCCGCAGCACAAAAACGACACGAAAGCCCGGCGGCAGGCCATTCACCGTCTTGCGCAGGATCTCGGCCAGCTCCGACTGCCCGTACTGCATCTCCGGATCCGGCCCCCAGTCCTGCAGCTCACGCGGCATGGAGCCGTCTTCAGTCTCAAGATCCTCGTCGATCGACACCATGCGCCCGGTGCGCCGCTTGCGCAGCCGCATCAGGCTCTCATTCACCGCGATCCGTACCAGCCAGGTGTAAAACTTGGAGTTGCCTTGAAATTGGTGGAGTTTCTCGTATGCCTTGAGAAATGCGTCCTGGACTACATCTTCGGCGTCTTCGCGGTTCTGCGTGATGTGCTGAGCGATGCGGAAGACCTGCCGGTCATACTGCTTGACCAGCTTCTCAAATGCGTGGACATCGCCTTCTTTCGCAAGGTTGACGAGCGCGACGTCCGGGTGAACCTCCTCGGTCCCGCCTGCGGCCGCACTTGTAGATTGGATACCGGGGGTGGGCGATGGCTTCAGAACTTCTTACCTTTCCCGCAGGCGTAGCGCGGGGTTGTGGGGGACCGGGACCATGGGGGAGCTTGCGGGGCGTCTCAAACGGTTCCACTCGATACTAAACCCGCCTGCGGAATGGGCCAAGCAGTCATGGGTCACAGTCATCGGCCAAGCGGGCGCGGCACCGGCCCACGGTGCGAGTTCGATAGAGTAGAAGGCGCGGCAGCTTTGCCGCCAAACACCAGAGAGGGACACAGAGAATGAACAGACGCAGGTTCCTTGCCCGCTCGCTCGCGACCTCAGCGGCTGCCTGCCTGGCGGGAACCGCCCCCCTGAAGGCGGCTGCCTCCACCCCCAGCTCGCCCGAGTTCTACCAGCTCCGCTGCTACCGGCTGCAGAGTGGTCCGCAGACCCGGCTGACGGAGGCGTACCTGGGCGACGCGCTGCTCCCGGCTCTCACACGCCTGGGTATGGCACCCGTAGGTGCGTTCCGCCTCGACATTGGCCCGGAGACACCGAGTTTCTACGTGCTGATCCCTGGCAGCTCTGTTGAAACCCTGGTGACCGTAGACCTGCGCCTGGCGCGCGACGAAGAGTTCATGAAGGCAGCTGCGCCCTTCTGGAGTGCTCCTGCGACCGCGCCCGCCTTTGTGCGGGTGGAGAGCTCGCTGCTCTCGGCCTTTCCGGGATGGCCGCGGCTCACCCTGCCTTCCGCCGGCCGCGGCAAGCGCATCTTCCAGCTGCGGACCTACGAGAGCCCGAGTCTTGCCGACCATGTTCGCAAGGTGGAGATGTTTCATGAGGGCGAGTTCGACATCTTCAAGAGCGCGGGCCTGGCGCCGGTCTTCTTCGGCGACACCCTGATCGGCCCGCGCTTGCCGAGCCTCACCTACATGCTGACCTTCGCGAGCCTGGGGGAGCTGGATGCCCACTGGGCCTCGTTCAGCAGCAATCCCGCGTGGCAGAAGCTCTCTCACGCGCCGCGATACAGTGCGGAGGAGCTGGTCAGCAGTATCACCAACCTGATCCTGAGCCCTCTGGCAGCCTCGCAGATCTAGCGCGGCCCTCGGTCGCTTGCGAGCCTGCGCAACTCGTCGGGCGCCTCAGCCAAGCACGGTCACCTTGCCACTCGTATCCCGGCTGAAGGCATGCAGGCTGCGGCCGCTGCTGTCCAGGTGACGCAGCGTAAGCTCACGCGGCGTCACGGTCAGATGGCTGAAGCCGTAGACCTTCTCTGCGTACGGCCCGCGTGCCGACTGCGCGACCTTGAGATCGTAGAGATCGGCACCGCCGCCACCCGAGAGAGCAAAGCTTGTCGGGTGCCCGGCAAACTCTAGGTGCTGCAGGTCATGATCGTGCCCGGCGAGGTACAGGTCCACGTGGTGCTTGCGAAGCAGCGGGTCCCAGTCCGCGATCAGCATGGAGTGGTCGCCATGCGGCCCGTCGGAGTAGATGGGGTGGTGCGCCAGGACGACCAGGTGCGGGGTGGACCGCGGGCGCTCAAGCTGGGCCTCAAACCAAGCCACTTGCTCAGCATATTCTGCCGGCGTCAGCGTGAAGTCCCGCCCCGACTCGAACTTGGGCCCTGTCTTCGGCGTGTTGCTGTCCAGCGCGATAAAGGTCACCAGTGGGTCGTGCGCCGGGAAGTCGAAGGTGTACCAGCGGGCGGGCATGGTGAAGCGCGACTTGCCGGTGCGCGCATAGGCCAGCTCCGCGTCCACCTTGCTCTCCGGCCAGTGCTGGTAGTCGTGGTTGCCAAGGACAGAGTAGGCAGGGCCGGGGAAGGCCGTGGCCGGGTACATCTGCTCAAACTGCTCCTGCCAACGCGGCGAGTTCGCTCCTGCTTCCAGGGGGCCGTACCAGGTGTCGCCCAGCAGCAGCAGGGCATCCGGCGCGGCGCCATGCTCGTGGGCATACTTCACCATCCCGGCGGCTACGGCCCGCTGCCCCTCCTGCGACTTTTCGTAGCCCCAGTCGCCGATCATCAGCAGGTTCAGAGCGCGGTCCGCTGCAGCTTCAGGGCGGGCTTCGGCACGCCGGCGCGGGCCTCCACCCGGGGTAGCCGATGCAGGCAGTCGGGCGAGCGTGGCCGCCGCGCTGAAGGCCAGCGTCTGGAGCAGAAAGCGCCGGCGGGATGTGGTCAAAGGCTGATCGCTCATCCCTGCGTTATAGCACTTCCACGTTGCGCCTATGCCGCATCCGTACCTTAGTGTGGACCGAAGCTTTGCGGTCCCGCACTTTTGCCGCCCGAGCGTCCTCAACTCGTCTTAGAGTTTTAGCAGGAGTTCCCCGATCTTGAATCTGCACACTACTTCCGGAGCGAAACAGTACGGCCGGCCCAGCATCCCTTTGTTCCTGCTGGCTGTGCTCGCAGGCGCGCTGGTTTTCGCAGCGCCACTCCAGGCGCAGACCCACAAGCATGCGGCGCACAAGGCGGCTGCCGGCAAGACTGCCAAAGGCAGTGCGCACGCCCACCGCACCAGCACCCGGGCAGGCGCTGCGGGCCGGCATGGCCATGCCGCCCGCGTGCGGGTCATTCTGCGCAAGCACGGCCACCGGCATCCGCTCTCGGCCAAGGCGCTGGCCAGGACGCACAAGTTGCAGCAGGCCTTCATCGCCTCATCCCAGCTGCGGCCCATGGCACAGCAGTTGGCCAACTACCGCAGCCCAGCCGCCTACGCAGGGGTGACCGGCTTCGCGCATGCCCACACGGGCGAGGCG
Organism: Acidobacteriaceae bacterium; assembly: GCA_036401435.1. Taxonomy (GTDB): domain Bacteria; phylum Acidobacteriota; class Terriglobia; order Terriglobales; family Acidobacteriaceae; genus EB88. The sequence goes on from DASWUY010000353.1 coordinate 3,319, forward strand.
GCATCGGCCGCCTACCTGGCGCTCGGCCACGCCTACCTGCTCGACAAGCGATATGAAGAAGCGGTGGTCGCCCTGCGTCAGGCCAGCGCGCAGGGCGAGTCGCTGGACGACTATGTAGCATACTTTGAGGCCCAGGCCTACCTGCAGTCGAACCAGTTGCCCGCAGCAGACGCGATCCTCGGCACGTTCCCGGCAAAGTACCCTGACAGTATCTTCAACGCGGCCGTGCCGGTGCTGGAGGCGAACTCGCACCTGCAGGAGGGCGATGCCCAGGCAGCGCTGCGCGTCCTCCGGGCTCATGCCGGCGAGGCCGTGGCCGAAAAGCCGGACTACCTGCTGGCCATGGCCAAAGCACAGCGGCTGTCTGGCCAGCCTGCAGAGGCGGCCACGCTCTTCCGCCGCGTCGTGGCCACCGCGCCCCTCAGCAACGAAGCGTCTGTGGCGCAGGCGCAGCTGACCCAGTCCGGTCAATGGACGGCCCTGCCGGTTGAGGAGCGCCGCCGCCATGCCGATACCCTCTTCACCTCTGGCCGCTATGCTCCGGCAGCCGAGGAGTTTCGCGCACTCGCGGCTGACCCCCAGCTGAACCAGGCCGAGCGCAATGCCCTGCTGATCTCGGTGGCAGCTTGCGATTTCAAGCTGAAGCACCTGACCCGCGAAGAGCTGGACCGGGTGCCGGATACAAGCGATGAGACCGGGGCGCACCGCCAGTACCTGCTCATGGAGCTGGCCCGGAACAACAATGACACGACCCCCCAGCAAGCCATCGTGGAGGGGATGAAGCAGCGTTTCCCTTTGAGCGACTGGCTGAGCGAGGCGCTCTTTTCAA
>DASWUY010000354.1:0-3008 GCA_036401435.1 Acidobacteriaceae bacterium
CGTAGGCGGGCCGGTTGGCGATCCAGATGAGGTGAAGCTGGGCGGCGCTGGCGAAGGTGCGCAGCAGGGGGAGGATGTCGAGGACCTGGGTGGAGTCAGGAGGCATGTCCTGCTGGTCGACGCTTGCGGAGAGGTCAGGCGGGGGTGTGAGGTAGAGGGCGAGCGAGACGTACTGGGCCAGGTCGCGACGGGATTCGGAGAGGCGGTGCTGGTCGATGAAGGTACAGATCTGGTCGCGGGCCGTGCTGGCGGCTGGTGACTGCTGCAGCTGCTGCTGGACCTGTTCGCGGATGTGTTTGCGCAGCGGGTCGGAGGTTTCGAGGCCATTGTCGTAGCCGCAGCTGTTGAGGGCGACGGCTATATCGAAGAGGGCTTCGCTGGACTCAAGAGAGACGGCAGGGCCGGCGGGGTCAACGAGCGCGGGCGGCTTGACGGGCCGGGGAAGCGGGGGCGCTGCCGGGGGCGAGGATTGCGCAGGGCTGGGGTGCCGGGGCTGGGCGGCGTCTGGCGGCGCCTGGGCGTGAGAGATGGTCGCGAGGGCCAACGCCGCAGCGGAGAGCAAGGCGAGGCGGAGCGGGAGCAAGCTGCGGGAGCAGCACAAGGGAAGCTGCATAGAAGGCGAGTGGCGACCAGGTTTGAGTCTAACAGGGCAGCGGGAGGGGTGGCGTTCACGCGGCAGGCAACGGTAACGATTAGGATGTCTGGGTGAGAGGAGCCAAGAACATGGAGATGAGCGGAAATACGATCCTGATTACGGGGGGTGGGTCGGGCATCGGGCGCGGCCTGGCCGAGGCGTTCCAGGCGGCGGGGAACAAGGTGGTGATTGCGGGGCGGCGGAAGCAGTTGCTGGATGAGGTGGCGGCGGCCAATCCAGGCATGGGTTCTCTGGTGCTGGACATCGGGGATGCGGGGTCAATCCGCAGCTTCGCCGCGCAGGTTGCGAGCGAGTACCCGGAGCTGAATGTAGTGATCCACAATGCGGGCATCATGCGTCCGGAAGACCTGCACAGGGCGCAGACGGCGGATGCCGAGGCGATGATCGCAACGAACCTGCTGGGGCCGATGCGGCTGACGGCGGAGCTGCTGCCGGGGCTGTTGAAGCAGCGCCGGGCGACGCTGATGACGGTGACGTCCGGGCTGGCTTTTGTGCCGATTGCGATGACGCCAACCTACTGCGCGACCAAGGCAGGGCTGCATTCGTGGACTGAGTCGCTGCGGTACCAGCTGCGCGAGAGCTCGATCCAGGTGCTGGAGCTGATCCCGCCCTACGTGCAGACGGAGTTGATGGGCGAACGGCAGGCGACGGACCCGAATGCGATGCCGCTGAGCGACTTTGTCGCGGAGACCATGGAGATCCTGAAGAGCTCGCCCCAGGCGGAGGAGATCTGCGTGGAGCGGGTGAACGGACTGCGGATGGCGGAGCGGTCAGGGCACTATGAGGCAGTCTTCAAGGGGCTGAATGAGCAGGCGACTGCTGCGTTTTTGGCGCACATGTCTTGAGCGGTAAGTCGTGAGCAGCAGATGCTCTAGCTGTGGACCGAGATGTCTGCGAAGGAGAGCAGCACGGTGCCGGGGACGGGCTGGCCAAAGACGCGTGCCGGCTCAAAGGTGCTGAAGAGGAGCTTGTTCTCGAGCGCGGCGTGGGTAGGGGCGTCGGTAGCGCCGGAGATGACGCGGAAGTCGTAGACGCGGCCGCGGCTGTCGACGAAGGCGCGGACGACGACGGAGCCCTGGATGGCGCTGGCCGGGGGATCGGCGTCGAGCGGGCCGAAAGGGACGTGGGAGTAGAGCAGGCGCGGGCTGGTGGCCATGCCAATGGGCTCATCGCGAGCGGCGAGAGGCTCCGGTGCGGCGAGGGTGCCGATGAGCAGGGCCACGGTACCGATCAGCAGCACGGCAGAGGCGAGGCCGGCGGAGGCGCGCAGAAGGAAGGGCGCCAAGGTGTTCTCCCAGCGGACGGACAAGCGGGTGAAGGCATGGCGCGGGGTGCGCATCCGCTCCTGCGAGATGGCCACGCGAAGCCGCAGCGCAAAGTCATCCGGGGGACGTACGCGTCCAAGCGAGGCCACGGTGGACTGGACACGGCGCAGGCTCTGAAACTCGCCCCGGCAGGACTCGCAGGTGTCGAGATGGCGACGAAGCTTCTGCATCTCGACGCCGCTGACGGCGCCGTCAAGGTAGGCGGAGAAGCGGGAGCGGGAGCGCTGGCAGGTGCCCGGGTCTGTCATGCTGCTCATGCCGGTCAGTTTGGTCACAGAGCCTCCTGCCTTGCTTCAATGGCGGAAGGGGCGACGGACAGGGTGCTGGAGGGCGATGGTTTCGCGGGAGGTTGGACAAGAGGCGCGAGGGGCGCGAGGCGATTTCTGAGGTGGGTACGGCCACGCATGAGGCGTGACTTGACGGTGCCGAGGTGGACGCCGAGCAACTCGGCAATCTCTTCGTAGGCGAAGCCTTCGATGTCGCGCAGGATGACAACGGTACGGAAGGGCTCGGGCACCTGGCGGAGCTCTTCCTCGACGCGGGCGCGGATCTGCTCGTGGGCGGCGAAGTCAAAGGGGGAGTCGTGCTCATCGGCAAGCGTGTCCTTGAGCAGGACGGGCTGGCCATTGCTGCTGTGGCCGACCTCCGACTCGAGGGTGATCTCCTGCTTGCGGTGGCGGGTCCACCAGCGGCGCTGGTTCGAGGCCTCGTGGAGGGCGATGCGGTAGATCCAGGTGCGGAGGCTGGAGTCGCCGTGGAAGGAAGAGATCCCGCGGAAGACCTTGACGAAGATCTCCTGGGTAACGTCGGGAGCGTCGCAGGGGTTCTGAACCATGCGGGCGACCAGGCTATAGATAGGCAGCTGATACTGGTTCAGGAGCCACGAGAATGCTTCTTCAGAGCCCGCCTTGAGCTCTGTGATGACTGCTGCCTCTTCGGGCCGGATACCGACGACACTTGCCAGGTTGCCCACCGCGATTCCCGCTTGCACGTGAATTAATCCTCCTACGATAGCAGGCGATGCAGAC
>DASWUY010000355.1:0-8380 GCA_036401435.1 Acidobacteriaceae bacterium
CCCGCTGCTGAAGGAAGCGTCGGCGAAGTACCGGATCCCGTGGGTGCGGCATGATTTCCCGCTGCCGCAGCATACCTGGAGCTTTCAGGCGGCGGTGAACGCGCGGTGGTTTGATACCCGCAGCAAGCGCATCGGGGACGACTACCGCGATGCACTCTTTGCCGGGCAGCCGACGATCGCGAACCTGGACGATCTGCAGGCGTTCACAGAGAGGTATGCCCGCGAGCACAAGCTGGCGATGCCGTTTGCCGTGGACCCGCAAGGCAAGCTGGCGGCCGAGGTGAAGGCGGACAACGCGCTGGGGCAAAGCATTGGGGTGCAGCACACGCCGACGATCTGGGTGGTGACGAACAAGACCTCCGGTGTGCCGTTTGTCGAGGTGCTGGACCGGAGCCGGCTGTACGAGTTGCTGGACGAGGCTGTCGCGGAGACGAAGTAGGCGGGCGGCGGGGGGCTTTGTTCGCTAGCGCTCCTCGCTTTACTTCCGGTCCTGGTTTGGTCCAAGCCGGAGCAGTTAGTGCGGCCAGGCGGGGCTTTCCCCGCTTCTCTTGAGAACCTTCGTAACGAGACAAGCGGGCGGAAGGTGTCTAGCGTTCTGCTATGCGCCTCTTCTGCCTGGTTGCTCTTTTCTGCCTGGTGCCGCCCTCGCTTGCCTGGGCGGGGACGGCGGCGGGCGAGAAGAAGCCGAAGCCTCCCAAGCCGCCCAAGGTACATACGGTGGTGCTGGGGGCGGGCAAACGCGTGCCCTACAGCAAGCAGGGGGACCCGGCCGGCGCGGTGGACGGGGACAAGGAGCTGCGGGTGCGGCCGCTGGTGGTTGACGGCAAGGTCAAGGAGTGGACAGCGGGTGAGTCGCATGATGTGACTGACCGCAGCTTCGTGATACGGCGGGCTATCCGGCTGAACGACGCGCTGCCGACGGACAAGGTGGAGCACTGGGTGTGGCAGAGGGGTCCGTGGCTGCTGGTGGACCGCACGGCTGGGCACCTGGTGGCGCTGCACCTGCCGGACTATGACCCGAGTGTGTCGGACGTCTCCTGGTTTCGCGACTACGCCGCCTACTGCGGCCTGCACAGCGGGGGCCGGCAGCTGTACGCGGTGGTCGCGCAGGTGGCGGGGCGCAAGCCGCTGGTAGCGAAGAAGCTGGGCACCTGGGACCCGGAGAACCGGCCTTCGCCCGCTTGCGCGCCTGCGGCCTGGCAGAGGGAGCCGCTGCGCATTAGTTTTCAGCCGACCGGGGGGGCGCCGGCCAGCTTTGACCTGGTGGGCTTGTCGGCGGTGCTGGTCGAGGATGGGGATTCCGGGGACGAGGCCAAGCCGGAGTAGGTGGGTGGCTGGCTCGGTGGCGGGTTGGCTGCAGCGCCTGAGCGTGCTGGAGGTTGAGCCTGCTGGTGTCGGGCGTGCCGGAGTCAAGCCACTTAGAGTTGAGGCTTTAGGATAGTGGCATGGAATCGCTCGACGAACTGTTGCGGCTGGCTGAGGTGGCGCACGGGCACCTGTGCGCGGGGCAGGTGCTGGGTGTGCGGATGGCCTTGCTGGGGTGCGAGCGGCTGGGGGTGGAGGAGCCGCGGGGGGTGGACCGCAAGCGCCTGGTGACCTTCGTCGAGATCGATCGGTGCGCGACGGACGCGATCGGCGTGGTGACCGGCTGCCGGCTGGGCAAGCGCGCGCTGAAGTTTCGCGACTGGGGGAAGATGGCGGCGACCTTTGTCGATCTGCCGACGGGCCGGGCGGTGCGAGTGGCGGCGCGTGAGTCGTCGAAGGCGCTCGCGCAAGCCATGTACCCGGAGATGGAGAGCCGCAACCAGCAGCAGATGCGGGCGTATCGCGAGATGCGGGACGAGGAGCTGTTTGCCGAGGAGTGGGTGACGGTGCGGCTGGAGGCGAAGGAGTTTCCCGGATACAAGGGGGAGCGGACGGCCTGCGACCGGTGCCGGGAGGGGATCAACTACGAGCGGTTCGTGCGGCGTGCCGGGGAGACGCTGTGCCATGGGTGCGCGGCGGTGGAGGAGCGGTACTACCAGCCGGCAGCAGGGGCCGGCGCCGGGAGCTCGGCTGGGGAAGCTGGTACGGCGGCACGCTGCGAGTGCTGATGGCAGGGCTGTCGGCGGGGTCGCTGCCGACTTGCAGACATGCTGACTCTGCTGACTGGAAAGCGGACTTCCGCTGCGCCGCGGTGCGGCCTCGCTAACACAAGGTCGCGGCAGACGCGGGCGGGATCCATGGCAGTAGATACTTTGGTCGGCTCGACCCCGTCGATGCGCGGGCCGTATTTCGCCTCAAGGCTGGCGGTGTCGTAGTTCTCATTTGACCAGGCAGCCACGTGGGGCGCGGCGAGCCATGCCTGCAGGAGAGGGAAGTCGGATCGGGCGAGGGCCTGAAGGAGATCGACACGGCGTTCGCCCCCCGGCGACGGAAGGCGCCCCGCGTTCCCATGTGCGCGCGCTCAGCATGCTGGCGAACGGAGGGACAGGGCCGCGGTGAGAGCTGTTTACGGCCGGTGGGCTGTTTCGCGCTGGGCGGGGGAGAGGCGGGCGGCAAGAGCGGGGAGGCCGAAAACGAGCGCGAGCACGGCGGTGGTGGAGAGCACGTCATTGCGGTAGAAGGGCAGGGCAGCCACGTAGCAGGTGGTGAGCCCGGCCAGCGTATGCGGGTAGAAGGAGCCTGCGGTGCCCCAGACGGCGTAGTTCGAAACCAGAAAGAACGAAGTGGACGAGAGCAGTGCGGCGCCGATGACGCGGGGAGCGGTGTGGCTCTCGCGCAGGAGGGCGCGGCCGAAGACCATGGCGAGCAGGTACCAGGCCCAGGTGATGACGTAGGCGCTGAGGTGGAAGGGGTAGCGGTAGGCGTAGACGGTGAGATAGTAGTCGGCCGCGGCGAGGAGAGCGAGGGGGAAGACGGCCTGCCAGAGGGGGCGGCGTGCGCCGAAGACGAGCAGGGCGCCGCCGACCGCCGTAAAGCTCAGCCAGGGATGTGGCAGCACATGGCTGAGGACGGCTGCAAGGATCAGGGCGTAGGCAAGCATGGACACCTCGTGGACGCGTTCCTCTCCATTGTCGGGAGTGCGGGGCCGGGGGTCAAGGACCAAAGCGCGAGTGGGCGCGCCGGAAGCTGCTCTGCGGGCGGGGACCACGGTCACAAAGCCGCCGCGGGCGTTAGTACTCGCCGCCGCCGAAGGCGAGGTTTTCAAACCGGGTGCACTTGCTGAGGTAGGCCAGGTGCACGGAGCCGGTGGGGCCGTTGCGCTGCTTGGCGATGATGATCTCGGCCTTGCCCTCGGTGTCGGGATCGGGCTGCCCGTTCTCGTCGCGGTGGTAGTAGGAGTCGCGATGGATGAAGGCGACGACGTCGGCATCCTGCTCAATGGACCCCGACTCGCGCAGGTCAGAGAGCATGGGCTTCTTGTCGCCGCCGCGCTGCTCGCTGGCCCGGGAGAGCTGCGACAGGGCGATGACGGGCACGTTCAGCTCCTTGGCGAGCGCCTTGAGGCCGCGGGAGACGTGCGAGACCTCCTGGGTGCGATTTTCAAAGCGCTTGGCGCCGGGGCCGGCGGCGGCGCCGGACATCAGCTGCAGGTAGTCGATGACGATGAGGTCGAGGCGGCCGGACATCTGGCGGAGGCGGCGGGCCTTGGCGCGCATCTCGGTGAGGGAGATGGCGGGGGTGTCGTCGATAAAGATGCGTGCTTCGACGAGGCGGTCGAGGGCGGAGGTGAGCTTGTCCTGATCCTCGCGGCCGAGGAAGCCCTTCTGGATCTTCTGCGAGTCGACGAGCGCCTCGGAGGCGAGCATGCGGCGCAGCAGCGACTCCTTGGACATTTCAAGCGAAAAGACGGCGACGACGTTGCCGCCGCGGACGGCTGCGTTCTGGGCGATGTTGATGGCCCAGGCGGTCTTGCCCATGGAGGGGCGGGCGGCGATGATGGTCAGCTCGGACTTTTGCAGGCCGCTGGTCATGCGGTCGAACTCGGTGAAGTGGGTCTCAAGGCCGGTGACCTCGCGATGGCCCTCCTGGATGAGCTTGTCGATGGAGCCAAAGCTGTCGCGGACGATCTCGGGGATGCCGACGAAGCCGCGCTGAATGCCGTGTTCGGAGACTTCAAGCAGCGCGCTCTCGGCGGAGTTGAGCACCTCGAGCGCTTCGTCGGACTGGTCGGCAGCGCGGGTGATGGCGGTGGAGCAGACGTTGATGAGCTGGCGGAGGAGCGACTTGTCCTTGACGATGCGGACGTACTCGTCGATGGAGATGCGGCGGGGGAGATTCTCAGTGAGGGAGGCGAGGTAGGCGACGCCGCCGACTGCTTCAATCTCCTTGTACCGGGCGAGCTCTTCGCGCAGGGTGACGATGTCGACGGCGCGGCCGGCATCGATGAGCCCGGCCATGCGGAGGAAGATGCGGCGGTGCTGGTCGAGGGCGAAGTCCTCGTGGGTGAGGCGCTCGGCGGCTTCGTTGTAGGCGTGGTTGTCGAGCAGGACGGCGCCGAGGATGGAGCGCTCGGCGTCGATGGAGGCGGGCAGGCCGCGTTCAAACTGGATGTCCGGAGTCGCTGTTCCCATTGGGATGAGGGTAGCTGAGGGGAGGGCTGAGGATAACGCGCGGGTTGGGTGAAAAACGGGGACGGATGCGAGAAGGACAACCCCCCGGGGTGGGTGGCTGGAGGTGGAGTGGCCTAGGCGCCGAAGCGGGCGTAGTCCGGGCGCTCGGCGGCGGTCTTATGGCGGAAGGCCTTGCGGATGACGCGGTCGCGGATGAAGAAGACGCCGGGAAGCTGGGTGGCATCTTCCTTGCCGGCGGGGCCCATGCCGTAGCGCCAGAGGGCGCGCGTGGCTAGCTCGACCAGGTGCTGCCCAGCGAGGAACTCAGGCAGAACGGTGGTCTTGAGCAGGTGAAAGACAGGCGCCTGGTAGAGGGCGGTAGTGGGATCGCTGACGCGCTCGACGTCGGAGAGCTTGAAGCGCTGAAAGAAGGCGGTGGCGCGCTCAGGGGTGGCCATGTGCACAAAGACGGGGCGGACGCCGCGCTTCTCGAGATCAGGCCGGGCCCTGGCGACGTCTGCGAGTGCTTCGCGGGAGGCGGGGCTGCCGAAGGGGCGCAGGAAGACCAGGAGCATGGGGCGCTCATCGAGGAGGCTGAGCATGGTTCGGCCGGAGTCTGCCCGGGTGCGGGCAAAGAGCTCGACCAGTTCCGCATCCTCGGGCAGGGCGGTACCTGTTGCTGCCAGCCCGTGGTGCACACCTGCGTTGACTTGATCCATCATCCTCTGCTTCTCACCCGGCCGCGCAGCGCTGTCTGCTACAGACTTGCACCTGCGGCCTGGCACGCTATCATCATAATCAAACCTGTGATGACTTTCGGCACTCGACCTTACCTTGTCTTCTCCCTGCTGCTCGCTCTTTCGGTCCTTCCCGTGGTTGGCCAGCAGCAGGCGCCTGCGTCTCAGGACGTAAAGACGTTCCAGCAACTGGAAGACAGCTGGAGCGTGGGCTACGTCGGCAAGGATCAGTATGCGATGGAGCTGCTGCTGAGCCCTACGTTCCTGGACATCTCGGCGGCGGGGGGGATCAGCACCCGCAACCAGTACATCGCGGGTATCTTCGGCCATCCGAGTGGCCAGGTGCTCTCGATGCAGCAGCGGGTGGTGAATGTGCGGGTGCTGGGAGACGTGGCGGTGGTGGACGGGACCTACGTGGTGCACTCCCGTGCAGTGGCCAGTCCGGTCGAGGACGAGCGGGGGATCTTTACCCACGTGTATCAGCGGACCCGGGCGAACTGGGTGGCGGTGCATGCGCAGCGTACGGCGGTCTTTGACCAGCCGGAGACCAAGCAGAAGCAGGCGGGCAAAAAGAGCAATGCGCCCCTGCCGCTGCATGTGCCGCTGCTGTATCCAGGCGCGCAGCCTACCCCAGACAAGCAGCCGCCGCAGTAGCCGTGTCCACCAGACCGGTGTGGGCCGAGGTGTCGCTGGAGCGCCTGCGAGGGAACCTGGAGGTGCTGCGGCGCAGCGTGGCAGAGCATTGGCTGGACGGTCCGCCAGACAACCTGCCGGAGCTGCTGGCAGTGGTGAAGGCGGACGCCTATGGGCACGGCGTGACCCTGTGCGGGCCGGCGCTGGCGGCTGCGGGCGCGCGGTGGCTGGGTGTGACCTCGGTCGAGGAAGGGTGTGTGCTGCGCCGGGCGCTGGGGGTCTTGCCCTCGCACCTGAGCGCGACCCGGATCCTGGTGATGTCAGGCGTGTGGCATGGGGAGGCGGATGCCGCGATCGACCATGGGTTGACGGCGCAGGTTTGGGAGCGGTTTCAGTTGGAGTTGCTGCACCAGGCGGCGTCGCGGCGGGGGTTGCCGGCGGGCGCGGTCTCGGTGCACCTCGAGATTGACACGGGCATGGCCCGGCAGGGGGTGGCGCCGGGCCGTGCGCTGGCCGAGCTGCTGGAGCACCCGGTGCTGCGGTCCGGGCGGATCGCGGTCGATGGGGTGATGACGCACTTCAGCGCGGCGGAGAGGTTGCTGGAGCCAGAGACAGAGGCGCAGATCCTGCGCTTCAGCAGCGCGCTGGGGCAGCTCGCCGGTGCAGGGATCGTCCCGCGGTGGGTGCATGCGGGGAACTCGGCGACGGTGTTTAGCCGGGGGCAGTGCGGGGCACTGCAGGCGCTGGCCGAGGGATGCGGGGCGCGGCTGATGCTGCGGCCGGGGCTGGCGCTCTATGGGTATGCGCCGAGGACGATTCCGGCGCAGGAGCCGGGCGGCCTGGAACCGGTGTTGAGCTGGAAGACGCGGATTGTCTCGTTGCGGGAGCTCGGCGTGGGCCAGGGGGCGGGGTACAACTCTATCTTCAGGGCGACGCGGCCGACGCGGCTGGCGCTAACGCCGGTGGGCTATGGGGATGGACTGAACCGGATGCTGTCGGGCCTGGAGCCATCGAGCCTGGAACCATCGAGCGGAAGCGCCATGCTGGTGCGCGGGGAGCGGGCGAGGGTTGCGGGCAGGATCTCGATGGACCAGACGATGCTGGACGTGACCGACATTCGCGGGGTCGCGATCGGCGATGAGGTGGCGATCCTGGGGGAGCAGAGTGGGCCTGCAGGCGCTGCGCGCCTGACCGCGTGGGAGCACGCGGACCTCTGCGGGACGATTCCCTACGAGGTGCTGTGCCGCATTGCCGCGCGGGTGCCGCGGGTGGTGGTGGGGTAGGGGCGGGTAGCGGGGCCATTACACTGGAGCCGAGGTCTGAGCCGGCGGTTCGGGCGGCCGGCTGAGGCGGCAATCAGGACGGCTCTCAGGACCGGCAATCAGGCGATGGCAGAGGACTTTGCACAACTCGTCAAGCAGCAGGCGGACATCGTCAAGATCGTCGGTGAGTACGTGCGGCTGCGCAAGGCTGGGGCGCAGAACTGGAGCGGGCTGTGTCCGTTCCACTCGGAGAAGACGGGCTCGTTTTCGGTGCACGCGGTGCGGCAGTTCTACCACTGCTTCGGGTGCGGGCAGTCGGGAGACGTGTTCTCGTTCCTGCAGAAGGTGGAGAGCCTGAGCTTTCCGGAGGCGGTGAAGGCGGTGGCGGCCAAGAGCGGGATTCCTCTGCCGCGGCGCGAGTTCGCGTCGCCGGAGGAGGCAGCGGAGAGCCGCCAGAGGAGCAGGCTGCTGGAGCTGCACGAGCAGGCAGCGGCCTGGTTTGAAGAGCAGCTGGGTTCGGCGGAGGCGGCGGGGGCGCGCGAGTACCTGGCCGGGCGAGGGCTAACGGCGGAGGGGATTGGCAAGTTCCGCATCGGCTTTGCGCCGGAGTCGTACCATGCGCTGCGGCTGCACCTGCAAGCGCTGGGCAGGCGCGGCGGCTCGGCACCGGAGGCGGGGGAGGCGCTGCAGGAGGCGCTGCGGCTGTGCGGGCTCTTCTCTGCAAAGGAGCAGGAGGATGGGACGGTGGGACCCTTGTACGCGCGGTTTCGCAAGCGGATCATGTTCCCGATCCTGAACGAGCAGGGGCGGGTGATCGCGTTCACGGCTCGCGCGCTGGACCCGAACGACAAGGCCAAGTACCTCAACTCGCCGGAGACGCCGCTGTATTCGAAAGGGCAGGTGTTGTTCAACCTGGACAAGGCGCGGCAGACGATCCGGCAGCTGAACTTTGCCCTGCTGGTGGAGGGGCAGATGGACTGCATCACCGTGTCGCTGGCGGGGATAGGGAACGTGCTGGCGACCAGCGGAACCGCGTTTACCGAGGCGCAGGCGCGGCTGCTGGGCAGGTATACCAAGCGGGTGATCGTCAACTTTGACCCGGACACGGCGGGCGCGATGGCGGCTGAGAAGTCGATTGCGCTGCTGACGGAAGAAGGCTTTGAGGTATGGGTGGTGACGCTCGATGGGGGGCTGGACCCGGATCGCTTTGTGC
>DASWUY010000356.1:0-5084 GCA_036401435.1 Acidobacteriaceae bacterium
GTACAAGCCGCTCATCATTGGCTACCACAACGGCGCGGCTGTACGGCTGGAAGATGTGGCCAACGTGCAGGATGCGACGCAGAATGTGCGCGCGGCCGGGTACCTGAACGGGACGCGGTCGATCACGCTCTCCGTCTCGCGGCAGCCCGGCGCGAACATCATCGAGACCAACAAGCGGATACGCGCTGCGCTGCCGGGCATTGAGGCGGCGATCCCGCAGGGCATCAAGAGCACCATCGTGCTTGACCGGACGACGACCATCCAGGCGTCTGTCAATGACGTGGAACGGACGCTGATCCTGTCTATCGTGCTGGTCATCGGGGTGGTCTTTGTCTTCCTGCGCAACCCGCGCGCGACGCTGATTCCTACTGTCGCTGTGCCGGTCTCGCTCATCGGGACGCTCGCCGTCATGTACCTGCTGGGCTACTCGCTCGACAACCTGTCGCTGATGGCGCTTACGATTGCGACGGGATTTGTGGTTGATGACGCCATTGTGGTGATGGAGAACATCTCGCGCTTCCTTGAAGAGGGGATGACGCCGATGGCTGCGGCCCTGAAGGGTGCGGAAGAGATCGGGTCCACGGTGTTCACGATCAGCATTTCGCTGATCGCCGTCTTCATTCCCATTTTGCTGATGGGCGGCATTGTGGGACGGCTGTTTCGCGAGTTTGCGGTGACGCTGTCGACGGCGATCCTGGTCTCGATGGTGGTGTCGCTTACGACCACGCCGATGATGTGCGCGCACCTGCTGAAGCACCAACCGGCGGAGACGCGCCACAACTGGGTATATCGGGCGAGCGAGCGATTCTTCGACTTTATTCTGCGGGTGTACCGCAGCAGTCTGATCTGGGTGCTGGAGAACCCGGCGATCACGCTGGTGGTGCTGATCATGACCATCGCGCTCAACGTGATGCTGTTTGTGCGCGTGCCCAAGGGATTCTTTCCGCAGCAGGATACGGGCGTGATCATGGGCGGCATGCAGGGTTCGCAGGACGCTTCGTTCCCGATCATGGATGCGTCGGTGCGCAAGGTGGTGCAGATTGTGACGCATGACCCGGCGGTGGCGAACGTGAACGCCTACTCGGGCGGCAATGGCGCGACCAACGGCGGGTTTGTGTACATCGCGTTGAAGCCGCTCAACGTGCGCAAGGTCAGTGCGATGACGGTGATCAACCGCCTGCGTCCACAGTTTGCGAAGCTGCCGGTGGCGTCTGTCTTTCTGCAGCCTGCTCAGGATATCCGCGTGGGTGGACGTGGCGGCAACGCTCTCTACCAGTACACCATTCACGCCGACACGCTGCCGCTGCTCTTCAAGTGGGGGCCGATCCTGTTGCAGAACATGAAGAGGATGCCGCAGCTGGCAGACGTAAACTCGGACGCCGAATCGAGTGGCCTGACCGAGTTCCTGGACTACGACCGGCAGACCGCGGCGCGGCTTGGCTTTACGCCGCAGTCTATCAACTCTGCGCTCTACTCGGCGTTTGGCCAGTCCGAGGTCTCGCTGATCTACACGCAGCTGAACCAGTACTACGTGGTGCTGGAGGTCGACCCGCAGTACACGCAGTCGCCTGCGGGGCTGAGCAGTATTTACCTGAAGAGCGCGGGGAACAGGAGCGCGGTGCCGCTGAGCGCGTTTACCAAGGCGAGCACTACGACGACGCCGCTCTCGCTCAATCACACCGGGCTCTTTCCGTCTGTAACGGTGTCGTTCAACCTGGCGCCGAATATCGCGCTCAGTGATGCGACGGCGGCCATCCAGCAGATGCAGGAGCGGCTGGGTACGCCGGCGACGGTGCAAGGCTCTTTCTCGGGCACCCTGCAGGCCTTTCAGGACTCCCTGAAGACGCAGAAGTACCTGATCAGCGTGGCACTGCTGGCGGTCTACATCGTGCTGGGCGTGCTCTATGAGAGCCTGGTGCATCCGATCACCATCATCTCCACGCTGCCCTCGGCAAGCGTAGGGGCGCTGCTCGCGCTGATGCTCACCAAGACCGATCTGACCGTGATCGCAATCATCGGGATCGTGCTGCTGATCGGCATTGTGAAGAAGAACGCGATCATGATGATCGACTTTGCGCTGATGGCCGAGCGGGAGCATGGCAAGTGCACCTCCGACGCGATCTTTGAAGCGTGCATGCTGCGCTTCCGGCCTATCCTGATGACGACGATGGCGGCGCTGTTTGGCGCGTTGCCGCTGGCCTTTGGAACCGGGACCGGCTCCGAGCTGCGTCGGCCGCTGGGCATCAGCATTGTGGGCGGGCTGCTGCTGAGCCAGGTGCTGACCTTGTACACGACGCCGGTGATTTACCTCTACCTGGACCACCTGCGCCTGCGCCTCTCGGGCAAGCCAACCACGGACACGTTCCATCCCCCGCAGGTGGAGCACGCTACATGAGGAAGGAACCCATGCACCGATTGTGGACCCCTGTAGGACGACTGCGCGCGCGGCAGGCTCACCGGCTGCCGGCGGCGGCAGCTGCCGCGATCGCGGCGCTTGCGACAGGATGCGTTGTGGGCCCGCGGTATCACGCGCCAGCGGCGCCTGCTCCCACGGCCCCGGCGTACAAGGAGGCGCGGCTGCCTCCCGCGGCAAACGCCACTGTTACAGCGACGAATCCTGCTGCGCCCAAGGACACGGAGTGGAAGGTGGCGCAGCCTGGGGACGCGATGCTGCGCGGCAAGTGGTGGGAGGTCTTTGGCGATCCCGAGCTCAATAGTCTCGAAGACGAGCTCGATATTAACAACCAGACGCTGAAGCAGTACTTCGAAAACTTTATCGCGGCGCGGGCGCTGATCCGTGAAGCGCGGTCGCAGTTCTACCCCACGCTCACCGTCGGCCCGGCGTTTACCCGGTCGCGCTCGTCGGCGAACCTGCAGAACACCTTTGGCAACACGGGTACCGGCACGGGCACTGGCACCGGTACTGGAACGGGCACGGGGACAGGCACCGGGAGCAACACGAACACGACCGTAAGCGGCCGCCAGAGCACGCTGTGGGACGCGCCGGCGGACATCAGCTGGGAGCCTGACCTGTGGGGTCGCATCCGCAACACGGTTCGCGAGAACCAGTATGCGGCCCAGGTGAGCGCGGCTGACCTTGAGAACCAGAAGCTTTCGGAAGAGTCTACGCTGGCGCAGACATTCTTTGAGCTGCGGGGCGAGGATGCCTTGTCGCAGGTGCTCAACAATGTGGTCGAGGCGGATCGCCGCTCCTACGATCTGACGCAGTCGCAGTACGAGACGGGCATCGCCGATCGCATTGCGGTGGTGCAGGCGGAGACCACTCTGCGCAGCGCCGAGGCCGCGGCGATCAACGTCGGCGTGGCGCGGTCGAACTACGAGCATGCCATTGCGACGCTGATCGGCAAGCCGGCTTCAGACTTCACCATGCCCTTCCGTGCGGTGACGGTAGCGCCCCCGCCAATTCCGGTGGGGGTGCCTTCGCAGTTGCTGGAGCGGCGGCCGGACGTGGCTGCGGCGGAGAGAACGATGGCGCAGGCGAACGCGCTGATCGGCGTCGAGACGGCGGCCTTCTATCCCACGCTTACCTTGAGCGCCAGCGGCGGCCTGGAGAGCTCTACCCTGAAGCACTGGTTCGACTGGCCGAGCCGCTTCTGGTCGATTGGGCCCTCGTTTTCGGAGACCGTCTATGATGCCGGGCTGCGGCGGGCGACGGTGCAGCAGTACACGGCGACCTACAACGCGGACGTGGCCGCCTACCGGCAGACAGTGCTGACGGCGTTTCAGCAGGTGGAGGATTATCTGGCGCAGGTGCGCATCCTGTCGCAGCAGATTGAGAAGCAGCGGCAGGCTACGGCCGCGGCGCAGACCTACGCTGACCTTGCGCTGGATCGATACCGGACGGGGCTGGACCCTTTCCTGAATGTGATTACGGCGGAGACTACGCTGCTGAATGATCAGCAGTCGCTGGTGAGTCTGCAGATCCAGCAGATGACGGCCGCGGTAAGCCTGGTGTCGGCGCTGGGCGGCGGGTGGGATCACTCGCAGCTGCCGACGCCGAAGCAGGTAAGCGCGAACCTGAGCAAGGCGGAGACGACGAAGACGCAGTAGCGGGCGGGTTCTGCAGCGCACAGCTAAAGAGGGCACCCGGTGTGGGTGCCCTTTTTTGTTGCAGCGGGTTGATGCGGGAATACGCTACGGGAGGTAGTAGCGGATGTTGGTCTCGATGACGTTGTTGATGGCCTTGGGCGAGTTGCCGGTAGAGCCGGACCAGAGCGCGCGCTCGACCCAGCTGTACTGAATGCCCTGGCGGAAGCGGCCCATGGGGCCCTTGTAGAAGTAGTAGTCGTAGCCGACGGTGCCCTCGGTCGCGTCCTTGTTGGAACCGCCGCAACTGCTGGGGGATCCGGGCAGGTAGCCGAGAGGGGCAGGAGGATAGACGCCGGCGGTCGAGCCGGGGGAAGCCTCTGTGTAACAGCCCGTGTTGTTTGAGGTGTGCAGGCCATAACCCTCAAAGCTGTTGCCGTAGGCGAAGTTGCGACGGAAGGCTTCTTCCACGCCCCAGTCCGCGTACAGGTCGAGCCTTGGGGTGACGTGGGCAAACGCCTCGCCGAGTGCGGAGAAGCCGTGCAGGAGGGCGAGCTGCCCGGTAGGCCGCAGGGTGGTGTCAGGCAGCTGGGCAGACCCGTACCGGCCGACGCCATCGCCATAGAGCCCGTGCAGGGCTACTTCGAGCTTCTTGCCGAGGACTGGGCTGCGGAAGCCGCCGCCGACCCCGCCGCCTACGCTGGTGTCGTTGAAGGGGGCGACGCCGCCGCCGGGGTAGACGCGGTTGCGGAAGAAGCGGCTGACGCCGAAGAGCTCCCAGTGACCCCAGCCCGGCTCAAAGGCGATCTTCGCGATGAGGTCGGGGGCAAGGTTGAAGGAGTAAGCGGCGGTGGCGTTGTAGAGGCCGCCGCCGGTACCGACGGAGCCGATGACGTAGTTTACGGGGCAGGGAACAGGGGTAGTGGTGGTGACGCCTGCGGTGGTGGTGCTGGTGGTGGCGGTGCTTGCGCAGCTCGGGGTGAGGGTCTGGGCCTGCTCAGCCGAGATGCCCAGCCACACCTTCTCGCCAAAGTCCT
>DASWUY010000357.1:0-4238 GCA_036401435.1 Acidobacteriaceae bacterium
TCGAGGCGGACTTCCAGTATCTTTCGCCGCTGCGCAAGGCGGAGGGGCGCGTTGAGATCTCGGATGAGATTGCGGACCTGGCCTGGAGCAACGTGGTGCTGTATCCGGCGGGGCATTTTTCGCGGCAGATCCGTATGCGGCCGACGCTGAAGCTGCCCGCGGGGTGGAAGTATGCGACGGCGCTTGAGACGGCTTCGCAGAAGGGGAACGTGGTGCGGTTTGAAGAGACGCCGCTGAACACGCTGGTGGATTCGCCGGTCTTTGCCGGGAGCCATTTCAAGCGGGTGGACCTGTCGACGGGGCCGGAGAACACGGTACACCTGGATGTGTTTGCCGATGCGGAAGAGTACCTGGCGATGACGCCGGCGGAGCTGGAAGTCCACCAGAAGCTGGTAGCGGAGGCGGCCAAGTTATATGCGTCGCATCATTACAGGCACTACGACTTCCTGCTGCTGCTGAGCGACAAGGTGGGTGGGGTGGGCCTGGAGCATCACCAGTCGAGTGAGGACGGGCACCCGAAGGATTACTTCACCAAGTGGGAGGACGGGGTAGGCGGCCGCGACCTGCTGGGCCACGAGTACACGCACTCCTGGGATGGCAAGTTCAGGCGGCCGGCGGACCTGTGGACGGCGAGCTTTGATGTGCCGATGCGGGACGACCTGCTGTGGGTGTACGAGGGCATGACGCAGTACTGGGGCAATGTGTTGACGGCGCGGGCGGGGATGCGGACGGCGAGCGAGACACGGGATGTGATGGCGCGGGTGGCGGCCAACTTCGATATAAGTCCCGGGCGCACGTGGCGGCCGCTGGTCGATACGACGAACCAGGAGACGATGTCGCATCGCGGCCCGGTGAGCTGGGTAAGCTGGCAGCGCGCCGAGGATTACTACACCGAGGGGATGCTGATCTGGCTGGATGCGGATACGAAGATACGGGAGCTGAGCGGGGACAGGAAGTCGCTCGATGATTTTGCCAAGCTGTTTTTCGGCGTGGACAATGGCAGTTTTGTGACCCACACCTACACGCTGGAGGATGTGGTTGCGGCGCTGAACGCGGTGCAGCCGTTTGACTGGGCGGGATTCCTGCGGACGCGCGTGTACCAGGTGGCGCCGCAGACGCCGAAGGACGGGCTGCTGCGCGGGGGCTACCGGCTGACCTACAACGACACGCCGGCGGATTGGGTGAAGCGGGCGTACGAGAAGGACGACGCGGTGGCCGACCTATCGACCTCGCTGGGCTTGTCAGTGGGCAAGGATGGGATGCTGGTCAACGTGTGGTGGGGCAGCCCGGCGTTTAACGCGGGAGTGACCCCGGATATGCAGCTGAGTGCGATTGATGGGGAACAGTACACCCCGGACGTGCTGCGGGCGGCGGTCCGGAAGGCGGAGAGCAGCAAGACGCCGATGCAGCTGCTCTTGAAGCGCGGCGACCGCTTTGTCACCGTGAGTGTGGACTATCACGGGGGCCTGAGGTATCCGCACCTGGAGCGGGTGGCAGGGACGCCGGACCGGCTGGACGCGATCCTGGCGCCGAGCGGGGGGCCGTCGGTGGTGCAGTAGGCCCGAGCCGGAGCTCGGCCCAGGGAGGAGCATCAGTACTCGGCGGGGAGCTCCTGGCGGCGGGTGCGGCGCCGGTGGTAGAAGCCAGTGGAGCCGGTCCAGGTGACGAGCGCCGCGAGCAGGTGAACGAGGAACCAGAGGCCGACTCCCTGCAGGCTGTAGACGATGATCAGGACCAGCAGCCGCGGCAGCAGGAGCCAGAGCACGCCGGCGACAAGGTCAGGCGCGCCCAGGTACCAGCCTTCAAACCAGCCCAGGAACAAGGCGACTCGGGGCAGGAAGAGGCTGAGTACGAGGAACCAGAGCGGGTCATGCATGCGATGCATCGTTGGAGGCCCTCCTGGGGCGGGCTAGCGAGGAGTAAAGGAGAACTCTACCTTACCCGCCTCGTTGAGGACCAACACGGCTTCAAAAGGGCGGCCGGCCTTGGAGGTGAAGCCGGAGAGCTTGGCGGTGCGGCCGGTGGTGCAGAGGGCGGCAAGCTCTGCCGGCTGCAGCGGGCGGCCGGCGACCGTGCGGCTGAGGGTGAAGGCGCAGTGGCCTTCGCGAAACTGGGAGCAGCCGTAGAACTTCTCATCCCGGGAGAGGTGGAGGGAGCCGTGCTTGCACCTGGGGCAGGGGAGCTCGGCGGGTGGCGCGGACGGTGGCGGCTCGCCCGGGGTGGCGTCGGCCGGCTTGCGGGTGCGGGAGGGTCGGGCGGGGCTGGCGGCTTTGCGAGTGGGGTCAGCGCTGGCTTTCTTCAGGCCTGGCCGGGCTGCTCTGGCCGGGGCGGCGGTGGAGAGGCCGGGCGAGGACTGGAGGCGGGTGCGTTTGCCGGGCGAGCGGCCCGGGGCGAGGCCTGAAGCAGGAGACCTTCGCGCTGCCGGCCGGGCCTGTGGCGGCGCCGGTCGGGCTTGGGGCGCTGCCGGCCGGGCCTGTGGCGGCGCCGGTCGGGCCAGCGGTGTGGCGCCGAGCGCGGCGAGCTCCTGCTGGAGCTGGGCGTCGGCCCGGGCGACCACCTCGCGGTATTGCGCCTTGCCTTCGGCGATGTCGTCGAGTTGCTGCTCGAGGTCGCGGGTGAAGGCGTAGTCAAGAAAGCGGAAGCGAGGGACCAGGGTATCGACGACGAGCGAGCCGAGCGGGGTGGGCGCGAGCAGCCTGCTCTGCTCTTCTAGGTAGCCGCGGGTGAGCACGTTCTTGAGGATGGCGGGGTAGGTGGAAGGGCGGCCGATGCCGATGCTCTCAAGCTTCTTGATGAGCGAGGCCTGGGTGTAGCGCGGGGGCGGCTGGGTCTTCTTGTGGAGGACGCGCCCGGTCTCGGCCCGGGGAGTGGCGCCGACCGGGAGCAGGGGGACCTTGCCGCAGGAGTCGCCTGCGGGCTCGTCTTCCTCGGTCTCGTCGCGCGCCGTCAGCGCCTTCCACCCGGGGGCGAGCAGGGTGCGGCCGGAGGCGCGGAAGACGAAGCGACGACCCTCGGGACCGAGGCCGCGGTCGCCCTCGGCCAGCAGGCGCAGCGTGTTGACGCTGTACTCGGCGTCCGCCAGCTGCGAGGCGACGGCGCGGGTCCAGATGAGGCGGTAGAGGGCCTGCTGGAGCCTGTCGTCGCCGGCCGCCTCGGTGGCGAAGTGGGTGGGGCGGATGCACTCGTGAGCCTCCTGGGCGCCGGCGCGGGACTTCCAGTGGCGGGCGCTGGCGGGCAGGGGAAGGCCGCGGCCGGCGGCGAACTCGCGCACCTCGGAGAGCGCTTCGGTGCTGAAGTTCTGGCTGTCGGTGCGGTGGTAGGTGATCAGGCCGGCGTCAAAGAGGCGTTGCGCGAGCTGAGCGGTGACATCGGGCTTGAGGCGGAGGGTGACGCTGGCGGCCTGGAGCAGGGTGGAGGTGGTAAAGGGTGGGGGCGGAGGCTGGGTGGCGTGCTTGTTTTCGGAGGCCTCGACGCGGAAGTCGCGGCAGAGGGCGGCGCGTTCGGCGAGGGCCTGGTCCAGCAGGTACTTTTCGCGGGCGGGGAGGAATGGGGCAGTGTCCCACTGGGCGCGCCACTGGTTCGAGTCAAAGCTGACCTCGGCGCCAAAGTGTTTCGTCTCGCGGAAGGCGTCGATCTCGCGCTCGCGGTCGACGACCAAGCGGACGGCGGGGCTCTGCACGCGGCCGGCGCTGAGGCCGCGGCGGGCGGTCTGGCGCGAGAGCACGGGCGAGACCTGGTAGCCGACCAGGCGGTCGAGCACGCGGCGAGCCTCCTGCGCCTGGACCAGATGGGTGTCAATGCGGCGGGGACGCTCTAAGGCGCGCGCGATGACGGCAGGGGTGATGGCGTCGAAGGCCACGCGCTGGTAGCTGCGCAGGGCGAGGGCCTGCTGCAGGTGCCAGGAGATGGCCTCGCCTTCGCGGTCAGGGTCGGTGGCGAGGTAGACCTGGTCGGCGCGGGAGGCGAGGGGCTTGAGGCGGCGGACGACGTCGCGGCCGCGCTCGGTGAGCTCGTATTGAGGCAGGTAGTCGGGGCTGGAGAGGCCGAGTTCCTTGAGGGGCAGGTCGCGGATGTGACCGACGCTGGCGGCTACCTCCCAGCCGCCGCCAGGGTGTGGCCGCGCAGAGCGGGTCTTGCGGAGCGAGGCGCCGGGCGAGTCACCGGGCGAACCTTCAGGCGTGTCGCCGAGCGAGTCAAGAATGGCTTTGATCTTCCTGATCTTGTTCGGGCTTTCGACG
>DASWUY010000358.1:0-3451 GCA_036401435.1 Acidobacteriaceae bacterium
AAAAGGGCGTGGGGCCGGATCCTTTGAGCTGGAGGTCGAAGCGGCGGCCGTCGGGGGCGAGGAGCTCGCCGAGGAGGTTGGCGCGGCCGTCGCCGAGCTGGGGGACGAAGTGGCCGAACTGGTGGCCGGCGTAGGCGAGAGCGATGGGTTCGGCGTGGTCGGGGACGTGATTGCCGGCGAGGATGGCGACGCCCTGGGGGGTGGCAAGGGCCTGGGGGTCGAGGCCGAGGGAGCGGGCGAGCTGGGCGTTGAGCTGGACGAGGCGGGGCGCAGCGACCGGGGTCGGCGGGATGCGGGCGTGGAAGCGCTCCGGCAGCCGGGCATAGGTGTTATGGAAGGGGAAGCTGGGCGGGGCTGGCTGCGGGTCCGGAGCGCTCATGCAGGGTTTGGATGTTGGGGGCGCAGGAGCTGACGCATGGGTGGCGTGGTGGATTTCCCGGGCGAGGCGCTCTGCGCGGGAGTGGGCGAGCACTTAAGTACTTCTGTCTAAATCCTTATGCGGTCCTCATGGGCCTGTTCCTACACTTGGCTTGTTTGCGCCGGGATGGAAGAGCGCGCGATGGCGTGCGGAGCAGGAGCAGCGCTTTGGCGGGGTGGGTGCGCTGCGTTCCGGTGGGGAGAGAGGTTCCATGAGAGCTGTTTTGTGGATGTGTGCGGTCGTGATGGCCGCGGCGTTGCCGCTGGTGGGAACGGCGGAAGGCGCGGAAGGTGCTGTGGCAGGGCCGGAGGTGCGTGCGGCAGCGGATGAGAGCGGCGATGGGGTGGCGGCGAGCGCGCGAGAGGGAGCGCTGATCGAGAAGGAACTGGAAGGGATGAAGGCGCGGATCGCCGAGCTGGAAGAGCAGCAGAGAGTGCTGACGACGAAGGCCTCGGCGGCTGCGTTATCGAGTGCGGCAGCGGCGCTGGTGCCTGCGGCTACGCCGATTGCTGCGGTCAGGGCGGCAGAGCCGGTGCCTCCTGACGCCCTGAAGCCGGTCGAGCCCTTCTCGGACGCGGACTGGACCTGGCTGAATGGGAACCCGCACACGAAGGACAGCCCGCTCGACTCGAAGTATTTCAGCGGGGAGTTTCGCGCGGACGCGTATTACGCGATGGACTTCAATCATCCGCAGGATGACACGATCTCCGGGTCGAGCGAGCTGTTCCGGGCGCAGGAGCTGCAGCTGGAGCAGATCAGTATCGGGGGCGACCTGCACGTGGACAACGTGCGAGGGAGAATCCTGTTTCTGATGGGCGAGTTTGCGACGGGGACGCCGCGCAACGATGCCAGCCCAGCGCGCGGGCAGTGGGACCTGCGCAATGCCTACCGGTATGTGGCGGAGGCCTACGGCGGGTATCACTGGGATGTGCAGCATGGGATCAACGTGGACGCGGGTATCTTCGTGTCGTACATCGGGTTATTCAGTTACTACAATTTTGATAACTGGGCTTATCAGCCTTCCTATGTGTCCTCGAACACGCCGTGGTTTTTTGAAGGGGTGCGGGTGCAGTATTTCCCGACGGCCCACCTGAAGATCGAGCCCTGGTTTATCAACGGCTGGCAGTCCTATGGGCGGTTCAACAGCAAGCCCGGGCTGGGCGGGCAGATTCGCTGGGCGCCGAAGCCGTGGATGAACATCGTGCTGAACAACTATGGCCTGGGGCGGGATGACCTGGGGCAGCCAAACCGTTCGCGCCTGCACACCGATGACAGCATTGAGGTGAAGTACTACGACCGGCCTGACAGCTACATCAACCGCGCGGCCTTCACGTTCACAGGGGATTTGGGGTGCGAGAGCGGAGGCGGGGTGAGCTGCCTGGGCAACAAGACGGGCGTGAAGCAGAGCTTTATCGGGTACATGTTCTACAACCGGATCTGGATGAAGAAGGACCTGTACGCGATGACGATCGGGGGTGGGCAGGTCAATAATCCGGGCCGCTACCTGGCGCTGTTGCCGCCGATCAACGGAGCAGATGCGATTTCGGGCACGCCGTATTTCACGGCCAACCCGGGGCAGCGCTTCAACGCGTGGGACGGCACGGTGACGATGGATTACATGCCGAAGCAGTACGTCACCTTTCGCAGCGAGTATGGCTACCGCGGGTCGCTCGACCCCTACTTTGCGGGGCGGGGCGGGGTGACGCCGCCGGGCGGCAATAACGGGCAGCCGACGCAATATGCGTGCGCGACGGGAGCTGCCTCGGGGGCGACCGATCTGCCGACGGCGGAGAAAAACTGCGGAGGCGGGATGGGGAGTGTGTGGTTCCCGGACCTGCGCAAGAAGGAAGCGAAGGCGACTTTCTCGATCATGGTGAAGTTCTAGGGTGGAGTTCCACGGTGAAGTTCTGCGGTTTGCGCGGCTGATCAGAGGGGACGGGGGGATGCGTATGGGGGTACCAGGAGGCGCGGTTCGCATGGCTCTTCCGCTGTTGGGGCTGGCCTCTCTGCTGCTGGTTTCGGGCTGCAGTAGGGGGCTGGCCGACGAGGCGGCAGAGGCGCCGCCGCCGGCGCGGGTAGTGCCGGACTTCAACGTGACGGCGTTCAAGGTGGATCATCCGGAGCAGTTTCCGCTGGCCACGGCGACCGAGCATACGGCGCCGTCGAAGCTGGTGGTGACAGGGGCGGTGAACCCCGACGTGGCGCGGACGGTGCCGGTGATCTCGCTGGCCACGGGGCGGATTGTTCGGGTGTATGCGCGGCTGGGCGACCGGGTGAAGAAAGGGCAGCTGCTGCTGAGCGTGCGCAGTGATGATATCGCGGGCGGCTTTGCCACCTACCAGATGGCAGTGGCGGATGAGTTGCTGGCGCGGGCGCAGTATGAGCGCGCCCAGGACCTGCACCAGCACGGGGCGATGGCGCTGAACGATCTGCAAATTGCGAAGGATGCGGAGGACAAGGCGAAGATTGCCGTGGCCGCGGCGGAGGAGCATTTGCGGCTGCTGGGCAGCGACGTGGCGCATCCTTCGGGGCTGGTGGAGATCCATGCGCCGGTGTCGGGGGTGATTACGGATCAGCAGGTGACGACGGCGGCCGGGGTGCAGAGTCTGGGGACGAATCCCTTCACGATCTCTGACCTGAGCTATGTGTGGATCGTGTGCGATGTGTATGAGAACGAGGTGGCCGGGGTGGAGGTAGGGGACGAGGCGGAGATTACGCTGAACGCCTATCCGGGCAAGGTGTTGAAGGGGACGGTGAGCAACATCGGGGTGACGCTTGACCCGAGTCTCCGCACCGGCAAGGTGCGGATCGAGGTGCCGAACCCGGGGCTGATGCGGCTGGGCATGTTTGTGACGGCGACGCTGCGGGGCCGGGTGAACAGGGTAGAGACGGCGGTGCCGGCGACCGCGGTGCTGCACCTGCATGATCGCGACTACGTGTATGTGCCGGCACCGGGAGCGCAGTTTCGCAGGGTGGAGGTGGTGGGCGGGGAGACGCTCGGAGATAACAGCCAGGAGATTCGCTCGGGGCGGA
>DASWUY010000359.1:0-14093 GCA_036401435.1 Acidobacteriaceae bacterium
GTCAGCACGATCCCCGTCACCCCGGAGCTCTCGGTAAACAGCCGCGCCTGCTGCAGGCCGTTCTGGCCCGTCGTCGCGTCCAGCACCAGCAGCACCTCGTGCGGCGCATCGGGAATTAGCCGCTGCGCCGTTCGCCGCATCTTGTCCAGCTCCGCCATCAGGCCGGTCTTGGTATGCAGCCGCCCCGCCGTATCCACGATCAGCACATCCGACCGGCGCGCCTTGGCCGCGGTCAGCGCGTCGTAGAGCGCGGCCGACGGATCGCCGCCCTGCCGCGTCTTGATGATGCCCACGCCCGCCCGCTCGCCCCATACCTCCAGCTGCTCGATCGCGGCCGCGCGGAACGTGTCCGCCGCGCAGAGCAGCGGCTGCCGGCCCTGGGCCAGGTACCACGCCGCCAGCTTGCCGCTGGTCGTCGTCTTGCCCGTGCCATTGACCCCCACCATCAGCACCACCTCCGGCGGCACAGCCACCCGCGCCACCGGCCGCTCCTGCTCATCGAGAATCGCCTTGATCTGCTCCTTCAGCAACTGGCGAAGCTCGGCTCCATCCCGAATCCCCTGCCGCCGCGCCCGGTCGCGCAGGTTGCCCACGATCTCAACCGTCGTCGTCATCCCGATGTCCGACGAAATCAGGACGATCTCCAGGTCCTCGAGCGCCGACTCGTCCACCTCGCGCGTCAGCGCGACCACCGTCTCCAGCCGGTCCGCAAGCGTGTCCCGCGTGCGCGTGACCGCCTGCCTCATGCGGTCGAAAACACTCTTCTTCTCAGGCTGGTCTAGGGAGCCGAACAGAGTCTGGATCATGAAACCTCAGTCTACCAAGCCGGGCCGCCCCTGCTCCCCGCACGCTGCGGGCGTTACTTGGCGTTCTCAGCAAGACGATCTACTCGCCGCGGCTGGCGCGGGACATCAGCTCCTGCATCGCGTCGTGCGGCGAGCGCTCCCCGCGCAGCACAGCCGCTACCTGCCTCGTGATCGGCATGTCGACTCCATGTCGCGCGGCCAGGCCCAGCGCCGCAGCCGTCGTCCGCACCCCTTCGGCAACCTTGCCGCCCAGCGAGGCGAGGATCTCCGCCAGCTCGCGCCCCCGGCCCAGCTCCATCCCCACCAGGCGGTTGCGCGACAGCGACCCGGTGCAGGTGAGCACCAGGTCCCCCACCCCGGAGAGCCCGGCCAGAGTCTCGCTGCGCCCGCCGCAAGCCAGCGCCAGGCGGGTCGTCTCGGCAATCCCGCGGGTCATCAACGCCGCCGTCGCATTGTGCCCAAAGCCCGAGCCGGAGACGGCCCCCGCGGCAATCGCAATCACGTTCTTGAGGGCGCCGCCAAGCTCCACCCCAATCACATCGTCATTGCGATAGAGGCGCAGGCTGGGCGTCGAAAAGAGTGCCTGCACCCGCGCTGCGTCCTCCATCCGCGGGAACGCGATGGTGACAGCCGCAGGGAGGCCCGCCGCCACCTCCTGCGCAAACGAGGGCCCGCTCAGCACGCCGATCGGCAGCTCCAGCGCATGGTCCCGCAGCACCTCCGCCAGGACCTGGCTCATGCGCAGGTAGCTGCTGTCTTCGAGGCCCTTGGTCGCGCTCACCAGCGTCTGCCCGCTACCCAGCAGCGGCGCCAGCCGCACCAGGTGCGCCCGGGTATGCTGCGAGGGAACGACCGTGATCAGGATCTCCGGAGAGTCGCCCCGCGCCGCCGCCTCGAGGTCGCTCGTGATCTCGAGCCCCGTCGGCAGCGCATGGCCGGGCAGATACTTGCGATTCTCGCGCTCCGCCAGCATCTCGGCGCAGTGGCCCGGCGAGTGGCCCCACAACGTCACGCGATGCCCCGGCTGTCGAGCCAGCCATAGCGCAATCGCCGTTCCCCAGGCGCCGGCCCCAAGCACGGTGACCCGGCTCATTCTCTCCGCCTCATGGCGCCTTGCGCCCGCCGAAGCGGTACTCCGTGCCGGCGGCCAGTCGGGCGATGTTGGCATGGTGCCTGGCGATCACGATGGCCGGGATCCCGAGCACCGCCATCAGCAGCCATGGCCGGTGCAGGATGCCTCCCGCGTCGCGCCGCGTGAGCAGCGCCACCACTGGGATGGACACCGACGCCGCAAGCGACGCGAGCGAAACGTACCGGCTGAGCGCCACCGTGATGCCGAAGACAAGCACCCCCGCCAACGCCGCCAGCGGCACAATCTGCAGCAGCGCTCCCAGCGCGGTCGCCACCCCTTTGCCGCCCTTGAAGCCCAGCCACACCGGGAAGACGTGCCCCAGCACCGCCGCCATCGCCGCCATCCCGGCCGCCATGTCCAGCCGCATCCAGCCACTGGCCGCCTGCGGCGCCCGCGCCCAGGCAACCATCAGCTCCCGCGCCAGGGCCACCGCCAGAAAACCCTTCAGCGCATCCAGCACCAGGGTCAGCGCCCCCAGCCCGCGTGCCCCGGAGCGGACCACGTTCGTTGCCCCGATATTTCCGCTGCCCGTATGACGGATATCCTGCGACCGAAACACGCGCACCAGCAGGTACCCGAAGGGGATCGAGCCGAGCAGGTAGGCGAGCACCGCGATCAGGCAGAAGAGGAGCGCCGGCATGGCGTCTCCGAGTGTAGCAGTCACTCTTTGGCCCACGAGCACGCCCCTGCTGGTCCCACGTGGGCCCGGGCGCGCTGCACAGCTGCCCGCCTGCCCGGCGCCGCGCCCAGGTACACGACAGCCAAGGTGAGCGCAGGCACCATCGCCGCCAGCACCAGCTGCGCAGCCGATTGCTCCGTCAGCAGCAGGCCGAAGCCGGGCAGGTTGGTGCCCAGCGCCAGCACCAGCGCCGTCAGGGTCCACAGGCGCCACTCACGGGCGCTGCTCCAGAGATAAAGACACGGCAGCAGCGCCAGCGCATAGTGGTGCCACCAGCTGATCGGCGACACGACGAGTGTGAGCAGCAGGGCCAGGCAGATCTCTCCGCGCAGGTCAGCCTGCCCTCGCCGCCGGTAGAAGCGCACCAGCATCGCCACGTACATCACTCCCGCCACCCCGCGCGAAACGGCGCAGGCATGGGGAGGAAGCGCGTGCGGCGCAGAGGCCCAGTCGTAGACATGGCCCAGCAACAGCTCCTGCACGTACGCCACCAGCGAGGAGTTGCTGCTGAGCGGCGCCCCGCAGCCAATGCCCGGCAGCACCTGGTGCCAGAACTGCCGGTGCATGGCCCAGCCCGCCCGCCACAGCGAGCAGCAGAGCAGTGCCCCCATCCACCCCGCCCAGGCTGCCAGCCACCGCCACCGGCGATGAAAGATCAGGACCGGCAGCACCAGCACAGGCGTCAGCTTGATGAGCGTGGCCGCGGCAAAACACAGCGCAGACATCAAGTCTTGCCGCCTGCCCAGGAGCCACACTCCCGCCGCCAGCAGCAGCAGGATCACGCAGTCGATCTGTCCCATCCACAGCCCGTCCAGAAAGGGATAGTAGGAGAAGAGGCCCACGCCCAGCAGCAGCGCCAGCCGCCTTGTGATCGCTATGCCCCCCGCGCTCAGCGCCAGCAGCATGGCGCCCGCAGCGGCCAGCACCGTCACCAGCCTCCACACCGCACACGCAGACGCGAAGGAGAGATACCCGAAAGGCTCCATCAGGATGGCGACGAACGGCGGATAGATAAACGGCGCCGCAAACGGTACCCCGCCCCGGACGCTGGCCCGGCCCCAGACCGAGGCCAGCGGCACCGGCACGTTGAGGTTCATGCGCCCATCCGCATACGTTGGCACGAAGTAGAGCCCCGCGTGCCGCTGGTCTGCGACGGCCTGCCCCGCCAGGTAGTAGGCGCTGAAATCAAAGGAGCGATTCACAGGCGGCAGACCCCGCGTGTTCGACCACTGCAGGAGCTGGCTGAAAACAAAGAGCAGCAGCGCCACCCACGCCAGCCCTGCATTTTTGCTCCCCAGCACTGCCGGCGCGCCGATGATCTGCAAGGCTGCCGCCCCGGCGAGCACCACGCTCAAGAGCAGCCCGGCATCGCCCGAGAGCAGCGGATAGCAAGCCACCGCGTTCACCGCCGCAATGACCAAGAGCGTCGACCACAGCAGCAGCCAGGTGCGTGGAAGGCCTGCCGAGCCGGGCCCGTGCGTGGTATCGTTACCAGTTCTGCCGACGCTTCGAGCCATGCCTCAGTGGCTCACACTCAGGTATCAACCGACAAGGTCTCTCTCGTGTGCCAGGCTCCGCAAGAATCCGCCGCGCCCCGCTTCTCGCGCAAGCAAGGAAGGAGCAAGGAAATTATTCCGGGCGGGAGTTACATTCGTCACTGGTTGCACCTGCCTATCTGCGCCAGCAGCTACTTTGGTCACAAGCGTTGGCTAACCCCGCGCGGTATCCTCAGGCTACGAAGTGGATACTCCCCCGGTGCATGGCATCGTTGTCGGAGTCTGAGTGTGCGGGTGTATCAACTGGATAGGGGCCGCGGCGCATGAGAAGAGCCCTCCTTGGCGGTGCAGCTGGTTTGACCACGCTTGCCCTGGCGCGTATGGGAGCGGTCGCGCACCTCTTCTCCTCCAACTATCTGCCCCATCGTTATTGCTACCTGGCCCAGCCCTGGCTGGTGTGGACCAACGTCGTCATGGATGGCGCCATCGCCGCCTCCTACGCCGTCATCTTCCTCACCCTCTTCTGGATCGCCGGGCGGCTGCGCAGTTTTCAGCCCCTGCACGGCTACCTCTGGATCTTCATCGCCTTCGGTACCTTCATCGTCGCCTGCGGAGCGACCCACCTGATGGAAGTGGTCACGGTCTGGTGGCCTATTTATCCCTTCTCCGCGCTGGTCAAGGTCGTCTGTGCCGCGGCATCCGTGCCCACTGCCATCCTCTTCGCCCGGGCCGCGCCCCGTCTGCAGGCCGGCATCAGCCGTTTCCTCGCAACCCTTTCCACCACCCGGTATGAGAAGGACCAGGCCATGATGGCGCTGATTGCATCAGAGAAGCTGGCCGTCGCAGGCCGCCTCTCCGCCTCTATCGCCCACGAGATCAAGAACCCCCTCGATGCGGTTGGCAATCTCCTCTATCTGCTCCGAGAAGACGACCGCATGCCCGAGCAGCTCCGTGAACTGGTAGACCTGATCGCCGTCGAGGTCGAGCAGATGAACACCATCGCCCACAACACACTGTCGCTCTTCAAGACCAGCGGCTCCGAGGCGACCGAGTGTTCGCTCTCCGACATCGTGCAGGGCGTCATCGACCTGCAGATGCCCCAGATGATCAAGCGGAACATTGTCCTGCGGTCCCGCCTCCTCACGCCCCTGCGCGTCAAATCCTACCCCGGAGAGCTGCGGCAGATCCTCATCAACCTGGTGCAGAACGCGGAAGCCGCCATCGGCACCGATGGCGAGATCCTGGTGCGCGTCCAGCCCCGGCACATGCTGGCCGGCGACGCCGCCCGCACCTCCGCCCAGAACGACGAGAAGGGCCGCCTCCGCGGCCAGCCTGGTTACTCCATCACCATCGCGGACAGTGGCTGCGGCATCGATGAGTCCGATCGCGCCCGCCTCTTCACCCTCTTCTTCACCACCAAGGGCGACCAGGGCACCGGCCTCGGCCTCTGGCTCGTGCGCTCCATGGTCGAGAAACAGGGCGGCCGCATCGCCTTCCGTTCACGCACCGCGGCAGAGTCGCGCGCGCCCGGCACCATCTTCAACCTGTGGATCCCGCTCGAGCCATCCGCGCTTCCCTCGCTGCCGGTAGCCGCCGGGTCCCAGGCCGCCTAGCGCAGGCTGCGCTGGATCCGTCCCCTCAAGTTCGCTGCACCAGCGCCCGCCGCACCAGGTCCAGGGCCTGTTGGGCCGAATACTGGCGAATCCGGTCACGGTCGCCCGTAAAGCGCTTCTCCAGCACCTCCGTCTGTCTTCCATCCGCAAGCGCGATGTAGACCAGCCCCACCGGCTTCTCTTCCGAGCCCCCGCCCGGTCCCGCGATGCCCGTGATGCCCACCCCGTAGGTGCTCCCCGTCCGGGTGCGGATCCCCTCCGCCAGCGCCTGGGCGACACTCGCGCTCACCGCCCCGTCCCGCTTGATCAGCTCCGGCGCCACCCCTGCGAAGAGCGTCTTCAGCTCGTTCGAGTACACCACCGCCCCGCCCAAAAACGACCGAGAGCTCCCGCTGATCGAGGTCAGCCGCTCGGCCACCAGCCCGCCCGTGCAGCTCTCTGCCGTCGACAGGGTCGCGCCCCGCAGCTCCAGGTGGTACAGCACAATGCGCTCCAGCGTCTCGCCCTGCGAGGAATACAGCACGTCCTCCAGCTCTTCTTCAATCGCGCTGGCCAGCTGGTCCACCCGGTGCTGCGCGTGCTCCATCGTGGGCTTGGCGCAGATGAGCGAGAGCTGGATATCCCCCAGGTGAGCCAGGATGGTCGTATCCACATCGGCAAACTTGGTGTAGATCGGCGCAATGCGCGCATCGGCCGCCGATTCGCCGATCATCGCCGCCTTCAGCGTCCGGGTAGCGATGTGTCGCTTGGGCAGCGCCTCGCGCAGCCGGGGCAGCGCCTCCGCGTCCAGGATCGCTTTGAGCTCCGTGGGCGGCCCGGGCAGCAGCAGCACCAGCTTGCGATGCCCGGCCCCGCCGCTCGCGCCCGCCGGCCACACCGTGTCCAGGTATTGCCCGGGCGCCGTGCCGTTCGCATTGGCCAGCACCGTTGCCCCTTCCAGTATGTCCGCCTGCTTGGAGTTGTTATCCGTGATCGGGATCCGTCGCGCGGCAAAGCGCGCGTACAGCGCCGCCACAATCTCCTGGTTGCGCCGCAGCCGGATGCCCAGCGCCTCGGCTACCGCTTCCCGGGTCAGATCGTCTTCCGTAGGCCCCAGCCCACCCATGGCCACCACGATGTCGGCGCGGCCAAGCGCCTGCCGGATCGCGCCCACCAGGTGCTGCCTGCGGTCGCCCACAATGGTCTTGAACGCCACCGCGACCCCAATCTGGTTCAGCCGCTCGGTCACAAAGAGCGAGTTCGTGTCCTGCCGATACGGGGTCAGCAGCTCCGAGCCGATGGCAATGATCTCAGCGTTCACGCACCACCGCCCGCTGCTCCGCAAGTCCTCACCGATGCCGCGCTCGAGGTGGGCTCCTGCATCGCCTAGAAGAGCCTCAGGCCTTCCACGCCCAGCGGCAGCGAGTACAAGGCCTGGTTGGTGGCGACCACCGCGTCCCCGTTCGGGATGAAGGCCAGCCCGACGATGCCTGAGCCGGACGCAACCAGGGTCGCTTCCCCCGCGGGCGAGATCTGCACGATGCCCCGGCGGCCCCGCAGCGACGCCGCCAGGTAGACGTTGCCGGCCACATCCAGAGCGAGCCCCTGCGGCCGCCCCAGCCCCCGGTAGTGCGCCACCGGGGTACCATCCTGCCGGATGGCGTACAGCGTGTCGTGGCTGGACGTGGTCGGCCCCGTCACGAACAGGGTGCCATCCGCGCCAAAGGCCAGGTGGTAGGCGGCCACCGACGGTTCGAGCGTCGCGAAGACGAAGATCTGCCGGTCCTGCCCGATCTTGAAGATGGTCCCGCTCCGGTCGCCCACGTAGAGGTTGCCGGTCGCGTCAAACGCGATCCCGGTAGCCACCCCCATGCCCTCTGAAAACGAGGAGACAGCCCCGGCCGGCGACACCCTATAGATGCTCCCGTCATTGCGCGACGAGACGTAGAGAAAACCATCCGGCCCAAGCGCCAGCCCGGTCGCATTCATGATGCCGGTCACAAACGGCTGCGCCTCGCCGTCCGCGCCGATCCGGAACACAGACACCGGCGTCTCCTGCCCGCGAGGTCCGGAGAAGGTCGCATAGATGTTGGACTGGGCGTCGATCGCGGGGCTTGCCACCTGGTGGATGCCGGTGGCCAGCAGCGTCGCCACATCCACCGCCACGCTGTTGCTCTGGGTGCCGTTCTGCAGGATGCGCAGGGCGCCCGACTCGGCTTCATCCGGCACGCGCAGCAGCAGCCGCTCCGACCGGGAAAGGAGCACTGTCGCTGCCAGGTCGCCCACCATGGCGATCGGCTGATGGTCGGCGTAGGGGCCCAGGCCGCTGCCGTGGATGCCGATCTCACCCCCGGGCAGGGCCGCAACCGGGTCAACGCTCGAGATGCGGGGAGTCTCAAAAGGCTGTGTCATGCGTCTCTTCTTAATGTAGACGACTGCGCGCCGCGCCGCAGGCTGTGCACTCCGCGGCGCTGCTGGGCCCTACCACCACAACTCGACCACCGCGAGCACCACCAGCGCGTAGACCCCGGCCGCCACATCGTCCAGCATGATGCCCGCCCCGCCATGCAGCCGTTCCAGCTGCCGCGCCGGCGGCGGCTTGGTGATGTCCAGCAAGCGAAACAGCGCGAGCGCAGCAAGCGCGTGCCACCCCATCCACCGGTCTGCCGCCAGGCTCCCAACCCCACTCGGCCATTTCGCAAACACGCACGCAGTCAGCGCGATCCACTGCCCGGCGACTTCGTCCAGCACCACGTGCTGCGGGTCTTCGCCGCCCGTCTCCCGTTCCACAATCGTCGCCGCAGGGATGCCGATCCCCAGCGCCACCAGCGCAGCAACCCCGGTGCCCGCTCCAAGCACCAGCCGCCCCGGGTGCAGCCCAAAGACTACTGCCAGCCACAGCAGCGTCGCAGCCACAGACGCCCACGTGCCGGGCCCGGGTCTGCAGAAGCCCATGCCGAAGAAGGTCGCTGCCGTCCACGCCCACCCGGTCCGTCCCCTCTGTCCTCGAGGTGTCGCGGCAGCTTCCGTGCTCACTCCTCTTCATCCGAGCTGGAGCGGGCCGCACGCTGGGTGCCCTCCCGCAGCTCTTCCATCTCAGCCGGGTCGTGGATCGGCGTCGAGATGCGGTACGCGCCGGAAGCCCACTTCCCCAGGTCGATCAGGCGGCAACGGTCCGAGCAGAAGGGGAACTCTGCGTCTTTCGCCCCAACCAGCTTCGAGCAGGTAGGGCAACGGAGGGTGAGTTTGGCAGGCTTGGGCATGGTCGGCTCTCCTCTCAGCCTAGTTGAACCGCGGGGTAGATGGCGAGCGCCCGCCCCGAGACCACCCTTCTCGCGAACCGCGCTCCGACGGCAGCACCAGAAATCCCCAGCCCGCTCTCCCGATACGGCTCCCGGGGTTACCCCCGGGTCCGTCCAACTTCATGCGCGAGACACACGCCCCCCGTACACTGAGAGTCCATGCCCTCGCCCATCCTCGACGCGCCGGCCACACCACCGCCGGGCGCCACGCCCGCCATCCGAGCCCCGCGCCTCATCGCCTTCGACATCGATGGCACCCTCATGCCTTCCTCCGGCACCGCTATGTCCGACCGCACCCGCGCCGCGCTCCGCGCCACCGCTGCTGCCGGCATTGAGGTCGTCATCGCCACCGGCCGCCGCCAGGCCTATGCCGCCCCGCTGCTCGCCCCCGTCGGCCTCGACCCACAAACCATCCTCATCTCCTCCAACGGCACCGTCACCCGCGACCTCGCCGGCCACACCCTGGAGCGGTCCTTCCTGCCCATCGACGTCGCCCTGCCCCTCTGCGCCGAGCTGCGCCCCTTTGGCGGCACCACCGTCTACACCTTTGACCGCGCCGGCCGCGGCGAGCTCGTGCTCGAGTCCCTCCAGCGACTCCATCAGCGCGTCGCCCTCTGGGTCCAGGCCAACCTCCCCTGGATTGAAGAGATCGATCCCCTGGAACGAGCCTTTGACGCCGGCCAGGCCCCCATCCAGGGGATGGTCTGCGGCACCCTCGATGAGATGGGGCGCGCCGAGCGCCACCTCGCCTCCACACGCTTCGCGAGCCTCATCGAAATGCACCGCACCGAATACGCCGGGCACGACCTCAGCATCCTCGACATCCTTCCCCGGGGCTGCTCCAAGGGCGTCGCCCTCAGCCACCTGGCCGCCCGGCGAGGCCTCACCCGCGGCCAGGTCATGGCCATCGGCGACAACTGGAACGACCTCGAAATGTTGCGCTGGGCTGGCCAGCCGGTCCTCATGGGCAACGCCTCGCCCGAGCTCCAGACCATCGCCCGGGACCACCACTGGCATCTCGCCCCTACCAATGACGAGGACGGCGTCGCCCAGATCCTCGAGCAGGTCCTCCAGCAGCAGGTCCCGGGTCAGCTTCAGGAGCCGCCCACGACCCAGCCAGCGGCATCCCTCTCCCAGCCATCCCCCAGCCCGGACTGCACCCGGCCTGCGTGATACAGTGACGGGGATGCCTTCCGCCGCCGCCCAGCCCGCCAGCACGCGCCTGCTCCACGCGCTTGCCCTGGCCGGCCTGCTGGCTGCCGCCCTCGCGCCGGCACGCGCCGCCGAACACATCACCCTCAGCAACGGCTTCGAGCTGGACTGCGACCACCGCGGCCCTGCCGCCCTGCCCCAGGCCGGCGCCTACGCCCCTGAACTCCCCGGCAGCGCCCCTCTGAAGACCCGCCTCTACCTCGATCCATCCGGTGCCAACTACCTCGACGTCGCGCCCACGGACATCCTCTCAGCCGAGCTGCTCCCCCGGTCGCTGCCCATCGACACGGCGATCGACGCGGCTCCCGGCCCCGCGACCAGTAGCACCATCCTCACCCCCGCCCAGCTCACCCAGCTGCTGGCCACAGCCGGCTCGGAACACAACCTCGATGTCGACCTGCTCGCCTCCGTCGTCCACGCCGAGAGCGCCAGCCACCCGCGTGCCGTCAGCCGCGCCGGCGCCCAGGGCCTCATGCAGCTCATGCCCGCCACCGCCGCCCAGCTCGGCGTGACCGACAGCTTTGCACCGGAGGCCAACGTCCACGGCGGCACCGCCTACCTCGACAGCCTGCTCCGGCGCTACCATGACAACCTGTCCCTGGCGCTCGCCGCCTACAACGCCGGCCCCGGCGCCGTTGACCGGTACCATGGTGTTCCGCCCTACCGCGAGACCAGGGCCTACGTCGCCCGCATCATCCATGAATTCAACCAGCGCTATGCTGCCCGCCAGGCCGCCGCGTCTCTCGCCCTGCGGCGCTAGCGGCAAGCCGCCGGAACGCCAGACGTCCAAACCGCGTCCAACCAGCAAGCGGCGCACCTGATTCCAACCAGGCTGGCAGCCCAGTCCGGGTGCTCACTCACCCCGAGCAGACCTCCCGAGTAGACCTTCCGAGCAAAGTGTAAGGAGCCACGTTGAAGAAGAACCGCAACCTCCTGTGGCTGCTCCTGGCCCTCGCCATCGCGGCCGGTGTCTACGCCCTGCGCGGCCGCATCCACTTTGACTGGCGCACCTTCCTCCAGCAGCTCAGGCTCGCGGACTGGAAGCTCTTCATCCTCTCCACCTCGCTCATCTGGGCCGCCTACCTGGTTCGCTCTGTCCGCTGGGCCGTCTTCCTCAAGCCCACCCACCGCGTCGGTCCCCTGACCCTGCTCGGCACCCAGGTCATCGGCTTCACCGGCGTCGCCCTCCTCGGCCGCCCGGCAGACCTCGTCCGCCCCTACCTGGTTGCCAAACGCGTCAACGCCACGCTCAGCTCGCAGCTCGCCATCTACGTCGTCGAGCGCATGTTTGACCTGGGCGCCATGGCGCTCATCTTCTCGCTCGCGCTCTTCTTCGCGCCCGACCGCGCCGCGCTCCCCCACCCTGAGCTGCTGCAGCGCATCGCCCGCACCGGCTTGGTCGGCACCGCCGCCCTCGCCGCCCTCGCCATCCTGGTGCGCGTGCGCGGCGAGCAGGTTGCTGCCTCCTCCAACCGGCTGCTCTCCCGCTTCTCACCCGGCCTCGGCGCCTCTGTCAGCGCCCGCATCCACGCCTTCCGCCAGGGCCTCGCTACCTTGGCTTCCATTGGCGACGTGCTCCAGGCCCTTATCCTGTCGCTGGTCATGTGGGCCATGATCTCCTACTCCTACCTCGAGACCACGCGCGCCTTTGTCCACTCCCCGCAACTCGCCCGCATGACGCTCGCCCGCTGCATGGTCCTGATGGCCGCCAGCATGGTGGCCAGCACCGTACAGCTGCCCGTCATTGGCTGGTTCACCCAGATCGCCGCCGTCGCCGCCGCCATCCAGCAGATCTTCGGCGCGCAGCTTGAACCCTCCATCGCGTGCGCCGCGATGCTGCTCATCACCAGCTTTCTCAGCATTATCCCCGTCGGCCTGCTCTGGTCCCGCTTCGAGCACATCTCGCTCAAGAAGCTCACCGAGGAAAGCGAACACGCCGGCCATGCCCCGGCTAAGCCAGGGTCTGCCGCGCTCCTTCCCGAAGCCTGAGGCCCAGCCGTCCGGCGGCCTCGGCGCGTCACCGCTAGGCCGGGCGCCTAGTCCAGCTTCGCCAGTCGGCCTTCAATCTCGGTCAGCGCCGCTGCCAGTGCCGCCCGTCGATGCGGGCTCGACGTCCGCTCGTCCAGGATCCGCTCCCGCTGCAAGGCCAGCGACTGCTTTTCCCGCTGCACCGCGCCGTCCAGCCGCGCTGCACCCTTGCTCGCCGTCCGAGCCGCTTCTTCGGCGCGATCCGCCACCTGGTCTTCTACCGACTTGCTCTCCCAGCCCTTTGCCATACCTCATTGTAACGAGTCGCATCTCCCCTCTCCGCCCGGCACCTGCCCTCCGGCATCGTTCCCCGGGGTCCGGCATCCATCTATCCAGAACCACTGCAGCAGGAAGGGAAGCCCCCATGAAGCTCTGGACCATTCCCGCCTTCGGCATCGACCAGCTCGCGCTGCTTGACCGGGAGCCGCCCCAGCCCGCCGCCGGCGAGGTGCTCGTCCGCGTGCACGCCGTCTCCCTCAACTATCGCGACCTGATGACCGTCCAGGGTACCTACAACCCCAGGCTCACGCTCCCCCGCATCCCGCTTTCTGACGGCGCCGGCGAGGTCGTCTCCCTCGGCGCCGGCGTCACCCGCTTTGCCCCCGGCGACCGCGTGGCCGCCATCTTCATGCAGAACTGGCTCGACGGCCCGCCCAATGCCGCCCGGTACAAGGGGGCCCTCGGCGGCGATATCGACGGCATGTTCCGCCAGTACATCGCCCTCCCCGAGCAGGGTCTCGTCCCCATCCCCGGCTACCTCTCCTGGGAGCAGGCCGCGACCCTGCCCTGCGCTGCTGTCACCGCCTGGAACGCCCTCACCCGCGCCGGCATCCGGAGCGGCGACGTCGTCCTCATCCAGGGCACGGGCGGCGTCTCCCTCTTTGCCCTCCAGTTCGCCCGGCTCCTCGGCGCCCGCGTCCTCGGCACCTCGTCCAGCGACGAGAAGCTGGCCCGCGCCACCGCCCTCGGCCTTGACGCCGGCGTCAACTACCGCACCCAACCCGACTGGGCCGAGTGGGCCCTTCAGCAGACCGGCGGCGAGGGTGTCGACCTGGTGGTCGAGGTAGGCGGATCCGGCACCCTTTCGCAATCGCTCAAAGCCACCCGTATCGGCGGCAGCATCGCCCAGATCGGCGTTCTCTCGTCCTCCGGCGAGCCGCCCGCCATCGCCCAGATCCTGCGCAAGCAGCTCCTCGTCCGGGGGATCTACGTCGGCTCCCGCGCCGACTTCGAGGCCATGAACCGCGCCCTCGCCCAGAGCCGCCTTGCCCCGGTCATCGACCAGGTCTTCGCCCTCGACCAGGCCCCGGCCGCTTTCACCCGCATGCAGAACGCCTCCCACTTCGGCAAGCTCGTCATCAAGATGGACTAACCATGAACCAGCCGCAAAGCAGCCGAGAAGACCTGGCCGCCCCTGCCCCTTGCACCGCCATCTGTCCCGTTTCGGTCCAAGCCTCAACTTCCGGCAACCTCGCTCCCCCGGCAGCATCTTATCCATGCACGCCCCGCGCTCCGCGTTAGCCGCGCGCTTCCCTGTGCCAGCCAAGGAAACTTCCCCCATGAGCGTTCTCCGTTTTCTGCGCGAAACAGCCCTCGACTTCTGCCTCGGCTGCCGGCACGACCACCTGACCCGCCCCTTCACTATCGAGCAGGAGAGCTACATGGTCTGCCTCGACTGCGGCCGCCAGCTCTTCTACTCGGTAGAGACCATGCGTCGCATCAGCGGGCGCGAGCTGCGCCGACTCCGTGCAGCCCGCACCCCGCACCTCACTCCTCAGCCCATCGCCCGCACCTCTGGTAACGACTCCGGCCTCGCTGCCTGACACTTTCCCGCCAGCCGCCCGCC
>DASWUY010000360.1:0-4209 GCA_036401435.1 Acidobacteriaceae bacterium
GTGCTTCCTTGGCCATTTTGTTCCTTACGATTGCCGGAGTTTGACACTCCCGCGCGATCGTATCGGAGTGGATCTCCGAAGTACAACCCTTGGACGGACCACCATCGACGCCGGTTGGTTCCCTGCGAAGTCAAGGCGGCCATGCGCGCAGGCAGATTTAATCTCCTCACCGTTACAATTTTTTCATCCACAAACGAGTACCAGCAGGAGTAGGGTACAGCGCCTGTTTTAATTACCCTCGAGCCATTCCCGCCTTGCAACACACAAAGCAAACCCGCCAAATCCACTACTATCAACCTGGTATGAAAAAACTGCGAGTGGGCATCCTCTTTGGCGGGCGCAGCGGTGAGCACGATGTTTCGCTCCTCTCGGCGGCCTCCGTTCTCAGCGCGATTGACCGTAAGAAGTATGAGGTCACGCCCATCGGCATCACCCGGGAAGGCCGTTGGGTCACTGCTTCCGATGCCGAGCGGCTGCTGTCGAGCTCGGAACAGGAGGGGCATCTGCGCGCAGGAGACCCGCAGGCGACCTCTGCGGCGGCAGTCCTGGCTCGCGGAGAGGCAGTGATCGTTCCACCTGTCTCGGCAGCCTCCTCGCTTCTGCCCTTTGAAACAGAGCGCCTGCACCCGGAACAAGGGCTGGAACTGGACGTGGTCCTGCCTATCCTGCATGGAACCTTTGGCGAAGACGGGACCATCCAGGGGCTCTTTGAGTTGGCGAACATCGCGTACGCCGGCTCGGGCGTTCTGGGATCGGCTGCGGGCATGGACAAGGACGTGATGAAGCGGCTTTTCGCTTCTGCCGGGTTGCCCATTCCCAAGCACCTGGCCCTGCTCCGCGCGGACTGGAAGGCTGAGCCGCGCAAGGCAGTCAAGCGGCTCGAAGCTGGGCTCAAGTACCCGCTCTTCGTCAAACCGGCAAATGGTGGCTCCTCGGTCGGCATCAGCAAGGCGCATGACCGAAAGGAACTTGGCCCGGCCATCGAACTGGCGGCCAACTACGATCGCAAGATCGTGGTCGAGCAGGCCGTAGGGGGCGGGCGACGCGGCAATGGGAAGGCGCGTGAGCTGGAGGTGGCGGTGCTGGGCAACGACAAGCCCGAAGCATCGGTTGTGGGCGAGGTCGTACCCATCAAGGAGTTCTACGACTACGAGGCCAAGTATTTGAGTGAAGGCTCGGAGCTGATCCTGCCGGCGAAGCTGACGCGATCGCAGGCGAAGACCATCCGTGAGATGGCGCTGGCCGCCTTTCGCGCCTGTGACTGCGCGGGCCTGGCCCGGGTCGACTTCTTGATGGAGCCGGGCGGCAACGGACGCCTCTATCTGAACGAGATCAACACCATGCCCGGTTTTACCGCCATCAGCATGTATCCGAAGCTCTGGGCAGCGTCGGGTCTCGAGTATCCGGCGCTCATCGACCGGCTGATCGCACTCGCACTGGAGCGCCATGCCGAGCGTGGGGCGACCAGCTACACTCGCTAGCCACCTGCATGCGGCCCCAGGACGAAAGCCCGCGGCGCTGCATCCTCCCGCCGGGTGACATGGGCCCCAGGGAACCCCAGGCAGCCTGGCAGTGTCTAACCAAGAAGCGGCAGCGCTGAACGGCCGCAGAGAAAGAAGCCTATGACACTGCTCGACGCACCTGTCTACAACGCGCGGCGCGCGCGGCTGATTCGCAACAGCATCATCGGCGTGCTGGTGCTTGCGGTGGTCGCCGGCATCTGCACCTGGGTCTTCTGGGACTGGCCGGAGCAACATCGCCTGAACCGCTTCCTGGTCACGGTGGAGAGCGGCGACCTGAATACGGCGTTCGGCCAGTGGAACAACGATCCGGAATGGCGGCAGCATCCGGAGCGGTACAAGAACTATTCCTTTGCTGACTTCAGCAAGGACTGGGGCATTGGCAGCGACTACGGCCAGATTCACACCCACAAGATCGAGATCACAAAGACGGTCGGCAACGGCGTGGTGATGGGGGTGAGCATCAACGGCGGAAAGACGCCACTGTTTCTTCGCGTGGACCACAAGAGCAAACAAATCGGCTTTTCGCCGGTCGAGCTCTACGTGGGTCCGGGCTAGCCTGCGCATCGACCAAGCGTAGTAGGATAGCCTCCTGTCTCCCCGGGAGACTGGAGGAGCTGCGGTCATGCCTGAAGTACCGCTGGAACAGATCAAGCGCGCCCATAGCGACGTACCTGTCGACGAAGTCTTCCTGAGACGCTGGAGCCCGCGCGCCTTTGCCGAGCAGCCGGTGAGTGACCTGAACCTGCGCATCCTCTTTACTGCTGGCGCCTGGGCAGCCTCCTCCTACAATGAGCAGCCGTGGCGCTTCGTGCTCGGGCGCAAGGGCGACGAGCCATGGAAGCACATCTTCACGCACCTTACGACGCCCAATCAGAGCTGGGCCAAGATGGCTCCGGTGCTCTATGCTGGGTTCGCCAAGAAGACCTTTGCCCGGGATGGAAAGCCTAACCCGGCAGCGGTGCACGACCTCGGCGCGGCATCCGCCAATATCGCGCTCCAAGCCACGCGCCTGGGGCTGCATACCCATGGCATGGTGGGCTTTGACAAGCCCGGGCTGCACGCGGCGCTGGGTGCACCCGAAGACTACGAACCGGTGGCCTGCTGGGCGCTGGGGTACCTGGGTGATGCCGAGGGCCTGCCGGAGACCTACCGCGAGATGGAGCGGCAGCCACGACAGCGCAAGCCGCTCGATCAGTTCGTCTTCGCGAGCTGGTCGTCGGCAGCGTTGTAAGGGAGCTGCCTGGGGGGCTTGCCGGCTACGGCGCCCGGCCGGTAGCATCGGGCTCCTATGGCTTATGTTCTGGCGCTGGACCAGGGAACGACCAGCTCGCGCGCCATCCTGTTTGACGAAGGCGGCAAGCCGGTCGCGACGGCGCAGAGCGAGTTTCCCCAGCACTATCCGCGCCCGGGCTGGGTCGAACATGATCCGGACGATATCCTCACCACGCAGCTGAACACGGCGACCGATGTGCTGGTTCGGGCGCGGGTGCGGCCGCGCGACATTGCAGGGATAGGCATCACCAATCAGCGCGAAACCACGCTCGTCTGGGATCGCGACACCGGCAGGCCGGTGTACCCGGCGATTGTCTGGCAGGACCGGCGTACGGCTGCGCTATGCAGTCAACTAGTAACGGATGGCGCGGAGCCGATGGTGCGGGCAAAAACCGGCCTGGTTCTCGATTCCTACTTTTCAGGCACGAAGATTGCCTGGATCCTCGAGAACGTGGACGGCGCGCGCGCACGTGCCGAGCAGGGCAGGCTGGCATTCGGAACCGTCGACAGCTGGCTGATCTGGAACCTGTCCAGCGGGAAGCGCCACGTAACGGACCAGACCAATGCCAGCCGAACCCTGTTGTTCAACATCGTCAAGGGAGAGTGGGACCCTGACCTGCTGAGGTTGCTCAACATCCCCGAGTCGATGCTGCCGGAGGTGGTGCCTTCTTCCGGTAAGGTGGCCCACGTAACGACGTCTCTAGGCCTAGGCGCCGTAGAAATAGCAGGAGTTGCCGGCGACCAGCAGGCGGCGCTCTTCGGCCATTTGTGCGTGCATCCGGGTGAGGCCAAGAACACCTACGGAACGGGTTGCTTCCTGCTGCAGCATATTGGGGGAGAGTTCACGCTGTCAGACCAAAGGCTGATTACGACGCTCGCCTGCTCGCTGGACGGGAAGCTGCAGTATGCGATGGAGGGCTCGATCTTCATAGGGGGCGCGGTGGTGCAGTGGCTGCGGGACAACCTAAAGATCATCCGGGAGTCGAGTGAGGTGGAGGCGCTGGCGTTGACGGTGAAGGACGCGGGCGGGGTGGTGTTTGTGCCGGCGTTTGTGGGGCTGGGGGCGCCGCACTGGGATCCGTATGCGGGCGGGTTGATGATTGGGCTGGAGCGTGGGACCGAAAACGGCCACATTGCGCGGGCGGCGCTCGAGAGTATTGCGTTTCAGGTGGCGGATGTGTTGACCGCGATGGACAAGGAGACGGCGAACCGGTTCACGGAGCTGCGGGTGGATGGTGGGGCGTCAATGGACAACACGCTGATGCAGCTGCAGGCAGACCTGCTGGGGTTACGGGTGGTGCGGCCGGCGGTGGCGGAGACGACGGCGCTGGGGGCGGCGCAGCTGGCGGGGCTGGCGACGGGGGTGTGGGAGAGCGTGGAGCAGATTCGCGAGCGGCGGGAGCCGGATACGGTG
>DASWUY010000361.1:0-3775 GCA_036401435.1 Acidobacteriaceae bacterium
GACGGGGATGAACTCGAGGATGCCGGCCACTGGTCCAAGCACAAAGGCGTAGGGGACGCGCAGGATGCTGAGCACGAGCGTGTAGGCCACCAGCGTCATGCTGGCGAGGATGATCTGCGAGCGGATGTAGCTGCCGAGCATCACGTTCACGTCTTCCAGCAGGCCCTCGAGGGTGGTGCGTTCATCCGGGGTGCGGCCGAGGGCCACGGTACCTGCGGCGATCGAGGTGCCGTCCTTGAGAAAGAAGATGCTGAGGATAGGGATGAGCACCAGCCACCAGATGTGTTGAGCAGGGGCGGCCAGCTTGGCGCCGACGAGTTTGGCATAGCGAAGGATGTCCGCGCGGTGTCCGACCAGGAAGCCCTGTACCTGTTGAATGCGGTCGTCGCTCCAATGGTGATGCTGACCTACGCCGGTGACCAGTGCTCCTGATCCCAGACGGTCAAGCAGGGAAGGCAGGCCTGTGGCGAGGCCGGTGGCTTCTCGCGAGACGCGCGGGCCGATGAAGAGGCCGAGCCCGGTGAGGACGACTCCCAGGAGCAGGTACACGGCGTTGATGGCCTTGCCGCGGCCGCGCAGGGGACCCTCAAGGCGACCGACAAGCGGCGCGAGAAAATAGGCGAACAGGATGGCAAACAGGAAGAGGATCAGGGTCTCATGCGCGGCCCGCACGAAGCCGATCGCGAGCGCGAAGAGCAGTGCGGTGAAGAGTACCTGGGCTGTTTTCGGATCCCAGAGGTGGTTGAGAAAGCTGCCGCTCTGGCGAGCCTGTTCCGGGGTTACGTCGTGCATGGCAACATCCTTCCGCGGGTGGCGCCGGAACGTTGAGGCCGGGGATCTGCATGGGCGCTCTGCGACAAGAGAGTTTGCAGCCGGGCGTGAAGAAGATGCAACAGGCTAGTGCGCTGCCTGCGGCAGCCAGGTAGGGCTAGTCAGCTCGATTCTCCAGATGGGGCCACCCTGGTAGAGCTGGCCCTGTTCGGCGAGGACCACCGGGACAGTTCCAGGATAGATCCACACGTGCACGTCCTGAGGCTGCTTGCCGATGAGTGGAGCGACCATGCCGGTGACGCCGCCGAGTTCGATGTGAATGACGAAATGCTCCGCGTAGCGGTGACTGCCGGCAACGAGCAGCGGCTCGCGGCCCCCAGGATGGATGAGGAGGTGGACCAGGCGGCTCTTGGACTCGGTTGAGGCGACATAGGTCAGCGTGGTGGTCTCCGCAGTTGGCGAGATGTTCCCAATCAGGATCAGCGCCATGCCGTTTGAGACGTCGGGGGGCATCTCCAGCTGCTGCGTTTCGACCTTCTCCTTGCCGTCCTTGTCGACCCAGCGCGAGG
Source organism: Acidobacteriaceae bacterium (assembly GCA_036401435.1). Taxonomy (GTDB): domain Bacteria; phylum Acidobacteriota; class Terriglobia; order Terriglobales; family Acidobacteriaceae; genus EB88. The sequence continues at coordinate 1,341 of DASWUY010000361.1, forward strand.
TAACGGTCTTACCGGCGGCATTGACCAGGACGTCGATGGGCTTGGGAAAGGACGGGCCTTTCTGGATGTGGTGATCGCTTACCAGAGCGAAGCGCCGGCGCTGCGTATAGATGGTCTCCTCGTCATCGACGGAGCCATCGCGAAAGTGGAAGGTAAGGCGCGACTGCACGCGGCTGCCATGGACCACCTGGACGAGGTCGCCGTAGCCGAGCCTGTGTCCTTGCTCGTCCTTGATGATCAGAAAGCCGCGGGCTGATCCTTGCACATGTTGAACCGGAATGGGATCTGCCCAGGCGGCTGGTGCAAGCAACAGCAGCGCCAGGATTAGGCGCAGCAACGGACGTTCGCCTCGACTCATCAGGTCCCTCCTCTCCGTGACCGCAATCCGTTTGTTCAAACAAGGGTCGGGCGAGACGCAGCGAGTGGGGCCGGGTCTCGCGGTTCTCTGAACCCGGGAGGCGATCCCTCCCGGTACGTGGTAAAGAGAGCAAGACACGCAGAACAGCACACCTCGAAGGTGAGTCGAGATGTTCCTGGTTCGAGGTCAGTAAATTCAAGGATCAGTAAGAGAGCGTGTCGCGCGGAAGAGGGACGGTTTCGGGATGCGTGTGGCCTTCGGGTCCATACCTGCAGCTCACAGCATAATGTCTCATGCTAGGTTGCACAGCGGAGAGTATCTGTTGCTTACCGCACGAGGAATGAGTGGGCGAGGGGAAGAAGTGAGGCACGACCTTTTCCTCTGCGGCATGCAAGGCCTTACCCTGCGCGCCGGCGGTGGAGCTGGAGGGGCAGGGGACCATCCGGCCTCAGGGTGATGCGGGCCTTGATCTTCAGCGCGGGCGCGGCGCCGGCGGGCAGGCTCAACCGCCAGTCCCGCGCGATGGTTGCGAGCGAGAGCACGCCTTCCATCCAGGCCAGGCCCTCGCCGATGCACTGGCGACCGCCGGCTCCGAAGGGGAAGTAGCTCATCTTCGGCCTGCCGGCGCGATCCGCCTCGCGGAAGCGGGTCGGGTCAAAGCGCTCCGGCTCCTCCCACCAACGTGGGTCGGCATGCACGACGAACTGCGGTGCGAGCAGGATGCTGCCTGCAGGGATCGTGAAGCCGCGACACTCATAGGAGACGGCCGCTGTGCGCGCGGTGACCCAGACGGGTGGATAGAGGCGCATGGCCTCGGCGAAGCACATGTGCGCGTACGGCAGCAGAGGGTAGTGCTCGGCGGTGGCGAGGGTGGTATCTCCGAGCACCTCGGCTGCCTCGCGGTACAGGCTTTCCTGCTCTGCAGGGTGGGCAGCCAGCAGCCAGAGGGCGAAGCTGAGCGCGTTGGCAGTGGTCTCGTTGCCGGCCAGCAGGGTGGTCACGCACTCGTCGCGCACCTGCGCGTCCGACATGCTGCCGCTGTCCTCCTCCGTGTCCTCAGAGGCGAGGAGCATGGAGAGCAGGTCGCCGCGATCGATGCCCAGGCGGCGGCGCTCGGCGATGAGCCGGTAGATGAGGGTGTCGAGCTCGATACGGCTGCGGTGGATGCGGTTCATCAAGGGGATGGGCAGGCGCTGAATGATGGACGAGAGAGGCAGGAAGACTAGCGGGAGGAATGCCATGTAGGCGTCGATGGCCGCGGCGATGCGCGCCGTGTCGCCGATCATCTCTTCGTCAAAGAGCGTTCTGCCTACGATGCGCAGGGCCAGCGTCTGCATGTCTGCGTGCACATCGCGGGTGGTGCCATCGAGCCAGGCGGCGGTCGCCTCCGCAGCATACCTGCCGATGACGCGGCCGTAGGCGGCGATGCGATCCCGGTGAAAGGCGGGCTGAGCGAGGCGCCGCTGCCGCATGTGAAGCGGTTCCTCGCTGGTCAGCAGGCCTTCGCCGAGCACCAGCTTCGACCGCTGCATGACCATGCCGCGGTGATGGTGGCGGGCATCGCCGACGAGCATCTCCTGGATCAGCTCAGGGTGGCTGAACTGGTAGATGTGGCGGCCGGCAGCCCGGTAGTGCACCAGATCTCCGAACCGCACTGCGTTCTGCGTGAGCGCTGTGCCAGGAGCCTGGCGGAAGACGCGGCCGGAGAGCAGTGGCTTGAGCAGGCCGGGTCCCGCCGGGTAGCGGCCACCCTTGTCCGCACGGATGTCAGGAGGGGGATAGTTCGGTGCGGCTTTCGCCCCTGCAGTGGTGGGGGTGGCGCTTGCGCTCATGGGACGAGTGTAAGCTGTGCAGCGAAGGCGCCGGGCTATTCCTGTTCAGCGGGTACAGCGGGGGCGTTTGAGACCCGGCGAGTGCTTGCACGCAGATGCATCCTAATGGCGGCGAGCCCGCATGGGCCAAACCACGACTGAACCCGCAGGCCCGGCTAACAAAAGCCTGCCAGTCGCACACGGAGGAAGATTTAACTATGGCAGACCTGAAGGGAACCACCCTGACCTGGCTGGGCCACGCAGCC